>DAOOIV010000092.1 GCA_035384605.1 Phycisphaerae bacterium | reverse complement strand
AGAAAGGCCACAAGGAAGACGGCCGAGACGATCGGTCGGAACGCCCGCACATTCGCGCGTAGGCTCGACCAAGTCGACTCATCCGCCGAGTTGCCGTCACCACGGCGCTGACTGCTCCGGCTCACCACTGTACTCCCCGACGACCACCGAGACTGCTTACCGCAGGTACGTGAGTTCCACGATGCGCTGACACAATTGCGAGAAACCCAGACCCGCCTGTTGAGCCGCCTTCGGCAGCAATGAATGATCCGTAAAGCCAGGGATCGTGTTGACCTCCAGCGCGAACGGCCGGTTGGTGCTCTCCTCCACGATCCAATCCACGCGCGAGAAATCCCGGCAGCCCAACGATTGATGAGCCCGGACGCTCAAGTCGCAGATCTCACCAAGCAAGGTTGCCGGCAGGTCGATATTGAAAAGGTATTCGGTGTCGTTGTCCAGATACTTCGCCTCATAATTGTAGAATTCGCGTTTCGGCCGAATCTGGATCGGCGGCAAGGGTTCGTCGCCGAGGACGCCCACGGTCAGCTCCGACCCTTTGACGAAACGTTCGATCATGCACTGGCCGTAGATCTCGATCTCTTTGCGAATCGGCGCCTCGAGGTCCTGGCCTTGGTGAACGATCACGCAGTCCACGCTGCTGCCCTCGCAGAGGGGTTTGACGACGGACGGCGGCGTCCACTGCGCGAGCACCTGCTCGATGTTGTCGGGCGTGACCACTTCGAACAACGGTGTGGGGACGCCCACCTCCATGAAGCGGGACTTGGCGAGGGCCTTGTTCATCGCCATGGCCGACGCCTGCGGGCCGGAACCACAGTACCTGATACGTCGATCATCGAGGATCTTCTGTAACTGGCCATCTTCGCCGAACGCCCCGTGGAGGGCGATGAAGACCATATCCACCGGTCGGTCAAGGGCGGACAAGTCCTCAGGGCTGATGTCGGCGAGATAGACGTCATGTCCGAGCGATTTCAGGGCCGCCGCCACGGCCCGCCCGCTCTTGAGGCTTACTTCTCGTTCCGAACCAGGCCCACCGGACAGAACGGTGATTCGCAGGCGACGCTCGACCGTCTTGCTGTTGACTGGTGTAAAGGCGACGTGATCTGCTATTTGTGTCATGTTGGACTTCCGTTTCCTCTTGAAACCATCCTTAGCCAAGGCGGTCGCTCATTTTAGCGGATGGGCTCGCCGGCGCGAAGCCGCCGGCGACCCCAGATCTGGACTTCCGTCTCCAATTCGACGCCGAAGCGATCGGCCACCTCCCGACGGATGATGCCGATGAGTGTCAGCACATCCTGTGCGGTGGCTCCGGCCTCGGTGACGATGAAATTCGCATGCCTGGGCGAAACGACAGCCCCTCCGACCCGGCGGCCCTTGAGGCCGGCCTGGTCGATGAGTCCGCCGGCGCTTGCACCGGGGGGGTTCTTGAACACACAGCCCGCCGAGTTATCTGCCAGCGGCTGAGTGTTCTTTTTCATTTCCCAGATCTCCCGGAACCGAGCCTTCAACTGATCGGGATCGGCCGGCTCCAACGTCAAGCCGGCGCTACAGACGACGGTGCCGCCCAAGTTTGAGCCGCGATACCGGAAGCCGGCCTCCTTACGGCTGAGTGTGCGCAATTCGCCGGCCGCGTCGACAACCGTTACGTGGTGCACCACATCGCAGATGTTACCAAACCGGCCCCCGGCGTTCATGCGGAGGATCCCGCCTATGGTGCCCGGGATGCCGGCCATTCTCTCAAGTCCGCCCAAGCCGCTACGGACTGCATCGGAGGTGAGGCGGTACATATCGGTGCCGGCTGCGACCGAAATCGTAACCGGCTTATCTCGCTTGCGGGCATCTTCGTTGCCCCAGTCTACGGATTGAAAGACTGGTTCGCCCAGACGGATCACCAAAGCGTCCACGCCTTCGTCGCTGACCAGGAGATTGGCCCCCAGACCCAAGGGAAGAAACTCGACACCTTCGCTGTTGCAGCGGCGAACCAGTTCCCGGACGTGGTCGATGGATCGAGGTCTGGCGAACCAACGAGCAGGACCGCCGACGCGCAGACAAGTGTGCGAGGCCAGCGGCTCGTTCTGGGTGACGATCCCGGAAAGGTCTGAGAGAAAATCCGTTTTCATGTCCGTGCCCAGCGCGGCCCCGGCCGCGCGTCCATCTCAGGTCGTCCCGTCCCGGTCGCGGCCGAAGGCTGCAGTGCGCCGAGGCCGGGGAGCTTAATGATCGGCAATGTCGCCCATGGCGACAAACGGGTCACCGTCTTGCTGCGCGCCGGCCAGCCCGGCGAGCACGCTGTCGGCCACCTGCCAGACGTTACCGGCCCCCATGGTGATCACCACATCACCCGGACCTACCTCTTCGCACAGCATTCTGGTGATGGAGTCAAAATCGGCCTCGTAGCGGGCATCACGGTCTTGTTGGCGGAGCAGATCCACCAAGTCCTTGGAATCGATCAGTTCTCGTTCCGATTCGCTGTCGCGCACGAAGTAGATGTCCGGCACGACCACCACGTCGGCGGCTCCGAAGCTCTTGGCGAAGTCATTGAGCAAGAACCGGGTGCGGGAGTGCTGGTGCGGCTGAAACACAACATAGAGCTTGTTCGGGTTGTAGTACTCCCGGACCGTCTTGAGCGTTGCCTGGATCTCGCGCGGATGGTGAGCGTAGTCGTCGAGAACCGTTACTCCTCCTATGCTGCCTCGCGGCGTCATCCGGCGATGGGCCCCGCGGAAGTCGGCCAGAGCCCGCGCGATGACCTCAGGCCGCACCCCGCAGTAGAAACAGACAGCGGTCGCCGCGAGAGCGTTCATAACGTTGTGCCGCCCCGGAACCCCAGGCGTGATCTCGGTGAGCACCTGCCCTTTTCGAAAGACCCTGAAACGATACGAGCCGTTGCGGACTTCGACGATCTCGCCCCGCCAGTCGAAGAGGTTCTGGCAACCGAAGGTTTCGACCGTCGCCTTGGCTCCGGCTACCGCCTCCATGGTGTTCCGGTCTTCGCCGTTGACCACGAGAAGTCCGTTCGCCGGAACCAGGGCCGCGAAGTCGTGGAATGAGGAGATAATTTCCCTGATGTCGCGGTAGTAGTCGAGATGGTCCTCATCGACGTTGAGGAGGATGGCGCAACGAGGCCGCAGGTTATGGAATGATCGGTCGTACTCGCAGGCCTCGACGACGAATTGTTCTCCGTCGCCGACACCTGATCCGCCGCCGAGTTGCTCGACACCCGCGCCGATCACGAAAGAGGGATCCAGACCTGCCTCACGAAGCACGTACGCAATCATTGCGGTGGTCGTGCTCTTACCGTGGGTTCCGCCGACGGCGATACCCAGTTTACGGGACATGAGCAGCCCGAGCAGTTGGGAATACTTGACGACCTTAAGGCCGCGGCGGACCGCTTCCATCATCTCCGGGTCCGACTCCTTGACGGCGGCGGAATGCACGACCAGATCGCACGGATCCGGAACATGACCGGGCTTGCTGCCGATGTGGATGTTCGCTCCCTGTTCCGAGAGCAGGACGAGGGCGGTTGACTCCTTGCGGTCGGAGCCGCTGACCCTGGCGCCTGCGCGCATGAGCACCCGGGCGGCTCCTCGCATTCCGCATCCGCCAATTCCGATCATGTGGACCCGCAGGCCCACGGGGTTGAAAACACCGTCCTCGGCGGCCGGTCGGTCCGGCTTCGTCAAATGCGTCGGCGGACCGTCAAGAGCCAAACCGTTGCTCGCCTCACAATTGGCCCCTGCTACATGGGACATGAAAGACCCTTCCGTGTGATGTGAAACATCTCCATCAGGCGACCGACCGCACCTTTCCCCCGGGCTTGCCCATCACACCTTCACAAGCCGACAGTTGCCCCCTCCCGATCAGGCCGGCTCCACAACCTGACAGACTGAGAAATCCAGGAGCCAGGGCATTGTTCTCGCTCAAGGCGCTTCGGCTTGGTGTGCACATTCTACTGTGAACGAGGCATTGGTCCAAACACGCCGTCGACCGCCGGCGGTGCACCTCCGGCGCAAGCGTGCGGCCCGCACTACCAAGCTGAACCGCTTCACTAGTTGTATCGGGAGTCGCTTCAGCTTTCCTTGAGAGACGGTAAGGAGTTGCGTTGCCGAAGAGAAACGTCGCATGTCCGGCTGCTCCAGCCGAGGAGGTCCGCTAAAAATCAATGCCGGCAGACTGGCAGAGATGTTGTGCAATCTTTGCGGCCGCTTGGGGCCTGCCCAACCCACAGGCTGCCGCGCCCATGCGTTCGCGATGCGAGGCGTTGTTGAGGATATCGGTCAAGACCGGCCGGATCTGGCGAGCGTTTTCCTCGCCATCCTTGAGGTCGTCAAGAAGAATAGCCGCTCCGGCTTTAACCAGGACTTCGGCGTTATGCCACTGGTGGCGGTCGCGATGAAAGGGATAGGGAAGAAGGATGGATGGTTTCCCTACCGCGAGAATTTCAGCCAATGTTGAGGCGCCGGCCCGCGAGACAATGAGGTCGGAGGCGAGCATGGCATGAGCCATTCGGTCTGTGAAGGGCAGGACGGCGGCTGAGAGGCTGGACCGGCGGTATTCCCTAGCGACGCGTTCGTAATCTGCCTGCCCGGTGAGGTGGAGCACCTGCCAGCCGGCCGAAGCGATTTGATCAGCCAGCCGAATGAACGCCTCGTTGATGGTGCGTGCTCCCTGGGACGCTCCGGTGATCAGGAGCATGGGGCGAGACGGATCCAAGCTGAAAGATTGCTTCAACTCGCCCATTTTATCGCGGACGGCTTCAAGCGTATTGAGCTTGGCGGCAGACTCGCAGACGGACCTGAAAGCTTTTCGTACTGGGCAGCCGGTGACGTAGACTGGCGCTGTCGGGGGAAAAGAGGCTTTGGTCACGTCCCACTGAGCGAACACGCCAGCGAGATCGGGGCGCTTGCCGAGGTGTCGGTTGGCCCGTCCGGGTACCGCGTCAGGATTCAGCAGGAACGTCGGGATGCCCATCTTCAACCCGACATGGACAGGCGGTCCGGAGGCATATCCGCCAGCTCCGACAATCACCGCTGGTCGTCGCTGCTGGAAGGCCTGCCGGCAGACAGAGACGGACTGGCGCCAATGCCACAGAAATCTTGGCCATGCCCATGGACGGGTCGGAAACGGCAGTACGGACAAAGGGTAGGCCTGGATCTGAGCTTCGTCGAGCACATTCTGGTCGATGGGGCGTTGCGTGCAGAAAAACGAGACGTCAACCGGCAGGCCGCGTTCACGAAGCAATTCCACGACAGCCAACGCGGGGAAAAGGTGGCCGCCAGTGCCACCGCCGGCGAAGACGAACCAATGGCGAGACTCGCTCACATTCGTGCCTTTCGCATGAAAGCCCATCGATGAGCTACCGAGAGAATGGCCATGCCTTCGGATTGATCGCCCGCAGCTCGGGAATCAGGCCTTCTCCGGTGGTGCCGAACCGGAGTGCCGTGCAATGCTGGCCAGCACCCCAACCACACCCCCGAGGAAAACCGTACCGGATCCACCGGCGGAGACCAGCGGCAGGGCAATGCCCTTGGTAGGAACCGAGGCGGTGACGACGGCGATGTTCATGGCTGCCTGGATGCCGAACATCAGCACGATGCCGAAGGCAAGGAGGCGACCGACGGGGTCAGGGCATCGAAAGACGACGCTTCGCCCCAGCCACAAGAAAGTGAGCAGCAGCCCGATCACCGCGATTCCACCGACGATCCCCAACTCTTCGCAGATCACCGCGAAGATGAAATCGTTACGGGCTTCCGGAAGGTATCCTTTCACGAAGCCGTTGCCCAAGCCGCGCCCCCACCAGCCGCCGCTGATAATGGTGCAGAGGGACTGGATGATCTGGTAGCCTTTTCCGGTCGCATCCTGGAAAGGGTCCAGGAAGATGGTCAAGCGATCGACGCGGTGCGACTTGCTGATGATCAGATAGCCAAAGGCCGGTACTGCGGGCAGGGTCAGCAACAGCAAGTGCCAGATCTTCGCGCCGGCGACAAGGAGCATTCCGCCGGCGACAAGGGCCAGCAAGGCGGCGGTGCCGAAGTCCTCGATGCCGATGGTGCCGGCGCAGAGGGCGATAACGGCGCCCATGGGCACAAGCCCGGTCCAGAATTTGCGGATATCAACCCTATAGACGGTCCAGGTGGCTATGAAGATGGGCAAGGCTCCCTTGACCAGTTCCGAGGGCTGAAACCGGCTCGTGGTGCCGGGTATTTTCAACCACCGATAGGCACCGTGGGAGGCCACGCCCAGCCCGGGCACGAACACGAGAGAAGCCACGCCAAGGGCAAGGATGAGCAGAATCAACGCCAGATAACCGCGCCCGAGGGAGAACCAGGTGTAAGGCACCCGTGTCATCAGCAGCATGGCAAGCAAGCCGGCGGTGACGAAGGCCAACTGGCGTATGGCATCGGTCTCCCAGACGGGCCAGATGACCAGCGGGTGGTCGATTGAGGTACTGGCCGAGAAGGTCATGACGGCGCCGATGGCCATGAGTCCACCAGCCACCGCGACAATCCAGACGGAGGTAGCGTGGGCTCTTTCCTCGGCAGTCAGACTCTCTGTCTCGGACAACGCGGGATCCATCTCCATCGTCAGAGCATCGCTCATGGTAATTCAGCTTTCGAGCCGGTCGACCCGGATGATCCCATTCGTGAGGAGCGGCCGGGCCGCCATCGTCGTCGATCAGACTGCCTACCGGACCGCGTGGTTCCGCACGGCCAGACGCCCCTCTCCGCAGGACAGGGTTTCACCCCCTCTCCCTGGGAAGACCAGAGAGTCGATCCTGTAATCATCGGCGGACAGCCGCCTCGGCGTTTAACATTCCTATCCGCGAAACAACTGAGGGGGCCGGATGGCCGTGGCCGTTGTTCGATGCCGGTCCTGCCCGACGCGCAATCAAGCGACTTTCGGGCCGCGGCGGTAGAATGATGGCACGTTGAATTCGTGGAGGCCAACATGAGTACACTGGCATTGCTCGGCATCCTGTGTGTCGCAAGCTATGAGCCCTCCGGAGCGGCGATCGACTGGGAGGACGGCGAACTTGGGCAGACGGCGATTGTCCGGATGCGCAGCGCCCCCTTTCCTCACGCGAGCCGTGCCGCCGGATTCAAAAGCGGCGATAAGGTCTTTCCTCGCGATCCGCACTACACGGACAACAGCGTCGCGCTGTTCATCCCCAAGGGCTATCGCCCTGAAAAGCAGACCGACCTGCTGATCTACCTCCACGGCCATTTCAACAACATCCACCGGGCGATGTTTGAATGCAGGCTCCGCGAGCAGGTGGTCGCGAGCGGCCGCAACGTGATCCTGGTTTTTCCGGAAGGGCCGAAGGAATCGCCCGACTCCGGCGGTGGCCGCCTGGAAGAAGAAGGCGGCCTCAAGCACCTGGTCGAGGAAGCACTGGACGTCCTCGTGGCCGAGCGGAAGATTGCCGGAAAGGAATTGGGACGCGTCGCACTGGCCGGCCATAGCGGGGCCTATCGGGCGATTGCCTTCTGCCTGGAAAGAGGCGGGCTGGAAGACCACGTCGGGCCGGTGTGCCTGCTGGATGCAAGCTACGGCTTGCTGGACAACTTCGTGGATTGGCTCGCCGGGAACCAGGACGCCAGGCTTTTCAGTGTTTTCACTGCCCACTTGGCTGACGAAAACGTGTACCTGATGACGCACCTGCGCACGCTCAAAGTGTCATATGAATTGCTGGACGAGGAGGATGCCTCAGAGGCGATCATTCAAAGAGCGCGTGTCGCTTTTGTCAACACGCAGAAGCTGAATCACAATGAAACGGTGCGGTGGCTCGAGCGCTGGTTGCGTGCGAGTCCGTTACCGCCGAGGCCGGGGGCGGTTTCATCCCATCCAGCGGAATAGGGTCGTGCCGGTGCGCATATAGTGGACGTAGTTGGCCGAAATGGCCAAGCCGAGCAGGACAACGGCAAGGCCGCTCACGGCCGGCACGACGCGGAGCAGAATGAGCCTGCCGCCTCCGGAGAGACGTTCCGCCTGGTCGTCGCTGGACATCAGCCGAGCTGCAAAACGTCGGCTGGACAGCGCCAGGAAGCCGATCAGCATCAGCGTCAGGGCCAATCCAAGGCTGAACACGGCCACGGCGTAGAGCGCTCCGACCACCACGTTCGCGCCGATCCCGAGCAACATGATGATCGTAGCCGTCGGGCAAGGGACAATTCCGCCGGTGATTCCCAACATGAGGATCATGCGTCCGGTGACGCGATCGGAAGCAGTGGCAGACGGCGACGTTGCATACGGCATGGGGGGCATGGCCGCGTGGTTGTGGTCGTGCGGATGCCCGTGGTCATGACCATGATGGTGAGCGGTTGCATGGTCGCGGGGATGATCGTGTGCATGGGGGGAAGGATGGACATGTGAGTGACTGAACAGGCGGCGGAACCGGGATCGGAGCTCGGGATGTCCGTGATCGTGATGATGCCGCGCCAGGCTGCCGCGGCAGGCCCGCCAGATGAGGGTGAGCCCCATACCGGCGACAAGCAACCCCGAGACAAGCCCGAGCCAGAGCTGGACTTTGGGACCGAGGGCCGGGTTGGTCGCTTGGTAGAATGCCCAGATGACCCCGAGTGCCACGACGAGTGCCGTATGGGTGATCGTGACGACGACGGCCAAAAGTACAGCGTGCCAATAGGTGCCGCTCTGGCTGATCAGATAGGCTGCCACGACGGTCTTTGCGTGGCCTGGCATCAATGCGTGGGCGGCGCCCCACGTGAACGCCAGTCCTGTGATCATGACGAACACCATCAGGCCCCAGCGGAGCTGTAGCAGTTCCATGAGTCGGTTCGCCTGGGCCTGATAGGTCGTCTGTACACCCGCCACGGGGGCGGTGAGGCCTTTCTCGTATCGATCGGGCACGTCGGGGCGTCCCGCTGCGTGGGGACGACCGCTCACGGTCTTTTCTTGCGTGGGGCCCGTAGCCGGAATACCCGCATCGGCGGCGAGTCGAAACTGTATGATCGCTGAGCGCTCCTGTGGCAGGTTAGCGGGGTCATACTGCTCAAAGAGAAACGGATCCGTGGTCCAGAACTCGGGATGCGGCGGCAGCACTTCGATGTCCGGCAGACGTTCGAGCAGGATGCGCTTGAGGCCGGGGCTGCTCAGGTAGCTTGAATCCTCAAAGGTCAGCATGTGTACCGCGTCCGTTAATGGACGATCAAAGCGGGTGACGTAGCGGATCAGCAGGCGGTAGGTGGGCATGCCGCCAAGGCCGGGCTGCTCAATGATGAGGCGGTTGGAGAAAGATCGCATGCCGCTGTTTGGGTCAACAGGGGCTTCGACCGTCCTGAGCGGCAATGGTCGGCCGTCGAGGGTAACGCGCAACCTGTCTTTCTGGCGGCCGGCTTCCAGCTCCAGCCAGGCTTGCTGCTCATCCGTGGAGGCGAATCCGTCCTTGTCGGTGTCGATTTCATCCTGCTTGATGCGGGAGGATTGGTTTTCGGCGATGAACAGCAGACAATCCACCTCGACTCGATCGGGGAAGATCCAGAGCACGTTGACATGCTCGACATTGTCATTGCCGAGGGGATGAGAGAGAGCCGTTGCGGCGAACATCAGCCCAATCGCCGCCGCGAACCGCCACTCAAGCCGGCGTGAAGGTGTTGTTCTCATCGGGACCGCAGCCGCGAAGCGATACAAGTAGCCCGCAGGGACTTGCTCATGCCATCGCATCACCTAGCCCGGGCCTGCCGGAGCCGGTTGAGCCCGTCGAGCGCCCGGCGATAATCCGCGATATCCTTCCGATCCGATCGACCCTGCAAGGTCTGCTCGTAGATCCGAATCGCGAGATCTCGGCTCTTGTCGGCTTCCTCCCCGGTCTGGAGCGATGACAACAGGTAGCAAACGGCGGCCGCATTCGCGTTCAGGACCCAAAGATTGTCGAGGGCCGCAGATGCTTCGCGGTAGCTGTTGTAAGCCTCACGGGCGACGGCAATGGCCTGCTCGCGGGCCTTCCTGGCCTCTTCCGCCGCGGCAGCGGCTTCATAAGCGAGGGCCGCATCGTCCTGCGGTTGCTGCGGGCGAACGCCCATGCTCTCAGCGTGGCTCAGAACCTGGGCATGAGCCAGCAAGTCGCTGACCCTTGCGGCCTGAACGTAGGCGGTCAACAGGGCGATATCGGCCTCGAGCGTTTGGGCAGAGCCGACAAGCATACCGCTCTTGGTGATGATCTCAAGACGTGGGTTTTCGACGCCCGGCTGCTGCCTGTTGCGAGCCTCACGGATCTGGTTGTCGGCGGCCGTGCGCGCGTTCTGCGCTGCTTGTCTGCCGTCTCCGCTCAGCAGTTCGATCGCATCCCTGGCCAGCTTGTCGGCCTCGGCCGTGGCTACAACGGCATCTTTGATCGCCTTGGCGGCCTGTTCCTTCAATGCCGCCTGTCTCTGTTCAAGGGCGGTCAACCGGGCGGAGTCGTCGCTTTGCCGACGTTGAACCGCGGCGACCTGGACATCGATAGTTGCCAGCAGGTTCTTGGCTGCTTCGTGCTGTTCCTCCGCCGCCTGCAACCGCTTTCGGACGGAGACCAAGCCTTCGGTGGGGTTCATGGGTTGCGCCGGATCGGCCGAGACCAACGGGGCATTCAGGTACTCCCGCTCATCTTGAGTGTCCGGCCTTGCATTACGAATGCCGCCATTTTCGAGCAGCGCCGCTTCCCGCACCTGCTTGCGATACTCGGTCGAGGCCTGCTGATAATCGCTCTTGAACCGCTCTATTGCTTCGGGATCGGTGGGGTCAACTCCCTGTTCTTCGAGCCGCATCATGCGGAGCTGGGCGTCGCGGGCAGCCTGCTTGGCGCCGGCAAGAGCATGTTCCAGGTCAGATACGTGGTCTCGCAGTCTGGCCACGTCTGCCTCGGCGGCAGCGATTTGAATGATTGCCTGTTCTCTTTGGGCGGCCAGTTCGCGCAGCCGTTGTTGCGGCGTCGGAGGCTTCACGAACGCCGTGGGAGCCGGGGGCTCCGGACTCTCGACCATCGGCTCCTTGGTTTCTCTGTCAGCCTGGGCAGGCGCCGGCTCGGGTGACGTCGAATCCGGCGGGACGGCATCGGGCTTTTTCTTGCCGAAGAGAAGGCCGGTCAGCCGGCTCACGACGCCCGGCTTGCCTGCCGGCACGGTTTTCTCGGGTGGCCGGGTTGCCGCCTTCGGAGGTTCCGATTGAGGCACGGCCGGCGCGCGGGCTGCGGCGGGCACTGAGGCAGCCTCTCTATGGGCTACCGCCTGGATCGCAGCGATCTGGGATTGAAGCATCTGCCACTGGGCTCGGGCCCGCTCGAACTCTGCCCTCGCGGTGACGGCGTGATCGCGGCGAGCCGCTGCTTTTTGACGCAGCAGGTCCGCCTGATGGTAGATCAGGACGGCCTCTAACCGGGTGGCGACGGGGTGGTCCCTGCCGCTGATGGTCCGGTCACCTGCCTCGACGGACATGTTGACAGCGGATTGGACGATCTTCAGGGCCTCGCTGACCTGAGCAAGGTTCTTCTCCAACTGTTCTTTCAATTGGGAATAGCCCGCCGCCGTACCGGGTGCGGGCGTCTCACCGCTCCAAGCCCGGTACCGTACGTTCAGAGGCTCGATCTGGCCGGCAACCGAATCGAGGTGTTCCCGCAGCGTCTTCAGGCTGACAGGCCATTGATCCTCGGGAACAGGTTCGGTCATCGGCTGCGTTGAGGAGGCAAATGCGGTGTCAATGAGGGTGGTCACCCGCTCCCCAACGGGGTTGTAGTTGGCGAGCATTCGCTTGGCCTTTTCGACCTCGACCTCGATCTGACTGTTGAGTTTCGCCTGGGGAGGTTGCAGGCTTTCGGTCGTAAAGTACAGGATCGCCAGTACAACGACCACAATGGCGGCAGCCACGAATGCTGCGAGGTTCGATTTGAGGAGATCGCCGAGGTTGTGAAGGGCGACCTGAGCGGGGGCCATGGCCAGAGGTTTGTCGTCTTGCACTTGGGGGCTCCGGTGTAGGGTACGGGCCGGTCATCCATCCGGGGCGGTGCCCCCCGCAACCCTGCTTCGGCACTTCGGGGGCGGGGAGGGAACCACATCAGGCAGGGGGCTTGTTTGTCGCCCCCCTACCCTTCATCTGTACCAGTTTCGGCCCGGAGCGTCAACGTACAAAGCAACCGCTGCAACCGTTGGCGGCTGGGAGCCGGGTCTTCCGGCTATCGCAGGGTGGGCACGGACGCGGGTACCAGGCCGGCCGGTTGGCTGATGGCCTTTCGGCCGGGCCCATCCAGAACTTCGATCTTCAGCTCGCCCATGTTAAGCCATACCGAACTGACCATATCGGCGATGCCGCTGTCGCCGGCGTCGCTGAGGCTCAGGGCGATGTGGGTCGGGTCGGCTACGGTCTGGCCGAGGGCCGAGTCCAGGTCGACCCACCGGCCGTCGATGAAGAACTGGGTCCAGAGGTGCCCCACGAAGACGCCTTCCTTGCCGGCAAAATGCCTGGCGTAGACGATCCCGGTGACCAGCCGAGTGGGGATGCCCACGGCTCTACCCAGGGCCGCCAAGAGCACCCCGTGCTCGGTGCAGTCGCCTTCTTTGCTGCGGGCCGTCTCACTGGCCGTGGCGAAACCGACGTTCAGGTTCTTGTCCTCGACATAGTCACTAACGAATTGACATAGTCTCTCGGCCAGTTTGAGGGGGTCTTTCTCGTCACCGGCGGCCTGTTTGGCCAGATCGGCGACGGTCGGGTCCTTGAAATTGACCACCGATGAAGGCGTCAGATACCTTTCTTTTTCCTTTGCAGCCAGTCTTCGGGCCGGCGAGTCGCCCAGCTTCTTGGCGCCTGGCCTGTCACCTTCGGAGGTTCTGCGAGTCACGACCAGATCAAGTTCCGACTCGTTGCGGCGAAGTACTCGCTGCATGTCCGTCTCGGGTATGTCGCTGAGGCGAACGCGATCGACCTTGTTTTTAAGAGAGATTCGGTAGGTGATTCGGTCGGACCTGCCATCGATCGGCCTGCTTACGGGAATCAATGCATCGGTCATCAGTTCGGTCGGTTCGTTGGGCGACAGAGCGACGGATTTGCTGGCCGCCAGGATCTCGATTTTCCATTTCGCGACCATCATCTGGCTGCGGACGATGTTTCCATCGTCGGTCATCCAGCTGAGCGTCTCGACGTCCGACTTCTGGCCCAGCATGTTGGTGATATGCATCACCTGGCTGGTCTTGGTTGCCTGAACCTTGCGGCCGAAGAGATCGATCGTTTCGGGTTCCATGATCTCGACCGACATGGGAATCACCTTGTCGGCGGATATGCTCGGTTCGTATGCCATCAGTTCGTACTTGTCGCCGGGCTTGAGCCCGCGTTTCATCTGCTCCCGATAAACGGCCCAGCTCATCATCGCGCCTTCGGGCATGGGGTAGACTCTCGGCTCGGTTTCCTGGCCGAACTGGGAAGTAGTGATGGTTACCTTTCCATCGGCGACGGTGCCGCGGGTGGTGATGCCGCCGGGCAGAGCGCCGAGTCGGATGGTATTCATGAATCGGAGGGGCTTGCCATCAATGGTCTCCTCGCTTTGCTGAACGAGGCGGACGCCGGCTTCCTGACCGGCCCGACTGATTTCGATCACCATATCTGTGCGACTGGTGATCACGTCGTCGCCGGTTTTCTGTGAGCGCTTCATGGTTATGTGCGCGTGGCCGCTCTTCTTGCCTTCGATTCTCACCACGTACCATTCGTCGACGAACGTACCAACCGGAGGATTGTTGATGTCCAGCGCGATGGCCGGAGGAGAGGCAACGGCGGTCAGAGTCAACAACGTGCGGAGCACTCGCCAGGTATTCATGTGAGCACCATGATAAAGATAACAACCCCGTGGGCCGGGGGCGGACGGCAATTGTATCCCCGGCCGGACGATCCGAGTGTATCGGAGGGGGAGTCGGCCGGCAATCCGACAAGCTGTTGCCGCGAGAGGATGGCACTGGTCGTTTTTTCGTCGGGTCTGGACTTGGGCAGTTCGCGGTCGAGCACCGAACCCTTTGGGGCTTTGCAGGCCGCTATCAGCCCATATTGCACCGGCCGTTCGTTCAACGGCCTCTTGTGACGTCCAAGCCGGCACGTGCGGACAAGTCACCCGGAAAACCGACATTGGCCGGCGGCCGAGGCTTGCCGCGGACCGGAGTGAGGCTGACCACGCCCCGCAAGCGTCTTGGTGACCGGCCCGTCGCCCGCTCGCAAATCCGTGCGGCAACGAGTCTTGATGCCGCGATACTGGACACCCTTGGCGCGGGACGATATCATTATGTGCTCAACCGGCGCCAATCGCCGTAAGCACCGCTAGCTCAACTGGATAGAGCATCGGTCTACGGAACCGAAGGTTGCAGGTTCGAATCCTGCGCGGTGTAGTTCAGATCCCTTGGTGCCTGGCGATGCCAGTGAATACCTGGAAATGTTGGATCACTCCATCTTATCCGGATTTGCGATTTCCCTCGTGGCAAGGGGTTCCGTAGTACCTGCGGCCTGAAGCTGTTGGTTGTGATGAACCGAGTATCGGCACCCGTGCACCGCTGCCGGGCAAGTAAGAGGGCAGGTCTTTGGCGGCTCCGTCGCGTCCAGGAGAAGTCCAGTCGCGCCTTCTGCGTTGGCCATCCGGTGTCGCTTCGGCTCGGAGATGTCCGGCTCGGAAAGGCGTTCAAGGCCCTCGCTCCGTCGCCTACGGACAAGTAGCTGCACCGGGCCATCGTCAAAACGGGTCGCCTCGAGACGGTGGACCTGAAGGTGCTGCCGATCCATCATCGTCTGGTGGATCAGGTGCGGGCGCACGTGCTGCCGTGCATACTGGCGTACCGCGTGTGGTGGCACATGCGGCAGGTGCCGGCACCAATCGTGTTCGACGACGACGAAGAGGGAACGGGCGAGGCGGACGTCGGTAGTGGCCGAGGGCCAGCGGTCGGCGCGAGCCGAGGCCAAGGCCCTGAGGAAGCAGACCGCCGACGGCGAGCGGGTGCACAGCTTCCCGATGCTCTTGGCGGACTTGGCGACGCCGGCGAAGAGTAGCGTTCGGTTCCAAGGCTTGGAGACGGCCAGAATGACCGACCGTCTACGCCCAACCGACGCCGCTCCAGAAACGCGCGCTGGGACTGTTGGACAGGGCAACCGGAATACGGGCAGCCAGGGGAAGCTCAGCATCGCGAGAACTCCCGCAACCACGGCCGATTACGCGTTTTGCAGGCGTGGGACTTCGGCTTGAACCGGCCTTCGAGAAGGCCGGTTTGCGGTGCAAAGGCGAAGAATTCTGGGGGAAAACACCCGTAAAGCGCGCGGATTCGAGCCCGGGCGCCGGCAGTTCGCGTGCGGATTGGCCCGCGGCTGACGGGGAGTCGTGATGCTTGAGGGGCAGATTGTGCGCCTTATCGGACTTGGGAGCGATTACGCCCCAAAGCCGATTAACTTGAAGGGTCTTCGATGCCGATAACTAACAGGCTAGAATGAAGATGCGGCTGTTGGCAACGCGGCGACGGCGCGCGTCTTTCCTTGTCGCCTTCGGGAGGTGTGGTGCCGCAAGGCACCGGATCGCTGGTGGAGTCGGCGACAGTCGCGAGCCGAGAGGGGCACAGCAACGAGCAATGCCTGTCGTTGCGGCCTCGAAGGGGCTGGCCGAGCAGCTTCACGCAAGCGCCTTCCTCGGCCGACCTAGGTGGCAGTAATGGCATTCTTCATACCCACTGCGGCAGCCGGTAACGGGCTGGTACTCGCCACGTTTGGCAAGTCCGGCGAGATCATGGGATTTTTCTATCCGCAGATCGACTTTGCCCAGAACATCCGTGAGGCCATGCCGGCGATTCGTCTACCTGGTCAGGGCAACCGCTTCTTGTGGTGTTTCGACGAGTCATGGCGTGTGGCCCAGTCGTTCGAACCTTCGAGCAACGTGCTGATCACGCGGCTGGCACATCGGGAGATGGATCTGTCGCTGGAAATGACCGACGTGCTTCCACCCAACGAGCACGCTCTGCTTCGACGCGTGGTGATTACCAAGTCTTCGAGCGTGGGCCCGGTTCAATTCGTGCATTATTTCAAGCTCGCGGTCGGCGACGCGCTCGATCGCAACTGCGTCTTCTACTACCCACAGCAGAATCTCACGGTGCAGTTTCTTCGGGACATCGCGATTGCCGTTGGGGCCACGGAGGCGTTCCGCTGCCGTTGCGGCTCGTACCGTGACGGCAGGCCATCGGAGACGAAGGCAGCGATGGCGGCAGGCGACTACGGGGCATTTGACCTGTCGATCGGGCGGGTCGATTTTGTGATCGGTTTTGAACCCGTGGTGGGCGATCGCTGGCAAACGATGCTGGTGATGGCGGGCGGATCAAGCCCTGAAACGGCGATGGCGGCCGCGGACCGGCTGACGCGCGTGCCGTTCGATGAGGCCGTGGCAGCGGCGGACCGGCGAGTTTCTGAGGAGCTCAGCGCGGCCGGAACGTGTCCGGTGCCGGAACTAGCGGACGCGTTCGATCGGGCGGTCATCTCGCTGCACGACCTGTACAGCCAGTCACAGGGGACGTTCATTGCGGCGCCGGAGTTTGACCCGGGCTATGAGCTATCGGGGGGCTACGGCTACTGCTGGCCGAGGGATGCGACGGTTTGTGCATTGGCCGCGCAGGATATCGGCCGCGGCGACATGACCCGCCGCTTCTTCGAGTGGTGCACCCACACTCAAATGACCAACGGCCACTGGTACCAGCGATACTGGACGAGTGGCTCACCCGGGTCAGTGTGGTGCATTCACGAGGACAAGATTCAACTCGATCAGACCTGTGCGATCCTGCATGCCGCCGGGCAATTCAGCCGGGTACTTGGGAGTGAGGCGGAGTCTTTTCGCGAGAGTTTTCGTCCGACCGCGGTGGCCGCCACGCGGGCGATTCTTGACTACATAGGCGAGGATGGCCTGCATTGCCCCTCGATCGACTTGTGGGAGAACAGTGTTGGGAGTTTTGCATACACGCAGGCAGGCGTGATCGCGGCCCTGCGCGAGGCAGACGAGGTTTTCGGCCTGGAGCCGTCTCGCACGGGGCCGGCGGCCAGAGGGGTGCTGCGCGACAAGCTCATCAAGACCTTCTGGCAGCCCGATCGCCAGCGGTGGCTTCGCCGAATCACTCCGGAGGGGCACCCTGATGCGACGCTCGACTCTTCGGCCATGGGGCTGATTTATCCGTGGGCGGTCCTGAATCTGAGTGATCCCCACGACCGTGGGCTGGCAATGGCCACGTTGAACGGTATTGCCCAGGATCTGCGTTCAGATGTCAAAGGGGGCGGAGCCATTCTTCGATTTGCGGGTGAGTCTTACATGGGCGGAGGGCCGGGCTGCGTCAACACCATCTGGCTGGCGCTATGCCGGCTGCTCGCGGCACGGACGGCCGGCAGCATCGACGAGAAACGGCAGCAGATCGAGCTGGCAATGGAGCACCTGCGGGTCGCGTTGGCCAACACCAGTCCCACAGGTCAACTGCCGGAACTGATTCCGAAGATTCTCTTTGAGTATTGGGCCGCTCCACACGCCTGGGCGTGTTCGCTGCTGATCGAGGCGGTGAAGGTGCTGCGCGCACTGGTCGGCGAGCGTGTGGCCCCTTTCGACGCCGCCCGCGCCCGCGTTAGGAGGCGGGCTCCTTCACACTGATCGGTTATCGGCATGCTGAGGCGAAAGCCCGATTGCAAAGCTCTCTCGCCGGAGCGATTCCCCCGGATATAATGCAGGTGCGGAGGGTGCGGGCGCGCTGTGCCGCGTTGAGGGCATTGGCGATCCGCGACCAGAGGCCCAATCCGGTGTCGACGATGAAGGAAGTGACAAGAGTAGTACGCGAGTTCCTTCTTCTGGCCGTCGTCGGGGTGAGCGTCGGCCTGATTGCCAACGCGCTCAATCCGAACGGGTTGTCGCTCAGGAGGAACTACTTCACCAAGCCGGTCGTTAGCAGAGGCTCCGCCCGCCCGTACAGCGGTCCTGGAACGAACCACGGCACGCAGACAGGTCCGGCCTCTCGAGCGGCGGACACCCAGATGACAGCCTCCGGCGGCGGAGGTGAAACGGGGGGCCGCAACACGGCGAAAACGGGCACAGACCCGTCGGAGCAGATGACGGAAGACGAAATGGTCCAGCGGCTGAGAGACCTCGGTTTCCAGGCCCTGTACCACCATGAAGTGGTTGACATCTTCAGCAGCCCCTATCGGGCCGACGGTCTGTACGTCATCATCGACGCCCGTACGGAGCAGCACTATCGCAGCGGCCACATTCCGGGGGCCTACCACCTGGATCACTATTACCTTGATCGGACCGTGGGCAAGGTGCTGGAGGCATGCAGAATGGCGGACAAGATCGTGGTCTACTGCAACGGCGGCGTTTGCGAAGACAGTGAGCTGGCGGTTGGCGATCTCCTGGAAAGGGGCATCCCGTTCGACAGGCTGTATATCTATGCGGGCGGCTTTACGATGTGGGCGGGTGATGGAATGCAATACGAGGTCGGGGAGCGCAACAGCGGCGAACTGGTCTGGGACGTGCCTGCGAGCGGCGGGCAGGCGTCCGAAGGGGCAGCGAAATGAACTCTGAGCCGGGCCTGATTCGGCGACTCTATCGCAGCGGCGCGCTGATGGTTTTTTGCCGGCTGGCCATCGGCTTGCTGTTCGTTTACATGGGCTTCAAGAAGGCCATGGATCCGGTGACTTTCCTCAAGCTTGTCCGCGAGTACGAAATGTTTCCGGACAACATCTGGTGGCTGTTGAACTTCACTGTCGCCACCCTGCCGTGGGTGGAAATCCTGTGCGGGCTGTTGTTGCTCCTGGGCATTGCCCACCGCGGCACCGCCTTGCTGGTGATGGTCATGCTGTCGGTCTTTACGCCGATGATCTGGCTGCGGGGCCTGGGCATCCACGATGCCGAGCACATCCCGTTCTGCCGGATCATCTTCGACTGCGGGTGCGGGGCGGGCCCGGTCAACTTCTGCTGGAAGATGGCTGAGAACATTGCCTTATTCCTGGCGGCCGCGTTGATTCTGTTCTCGCGAATCCATCGGTTTTATCTGCGCGTCGAGTTTGTCCGGTAAGACCCTTCGGGCCGGGTGCTGTTGTCGGTGAGTCGAGTGTTGCAGCGGCGGCCGGCCGCGGCAACCCCCTTCGAGGAGGCGAAATCCGCCGACCTTGTCGGTCGCTCATCTCGCCCGGGACGGCGAGGGTATCATGGGCGGTCGCAAGCACTTGCAGGACCGATTCCGGCATGGACAATGAAGCCGGCCTGATGCAAAGGAGTAACCGATGTTCAAGCGACTCGCCGTATGTCTGTCATGCATGTGCTGCCTCGACCTGACCGCCCCATCGCTCGCCCAGAATACTCGAGCGACTCCGGCCTATCGGCAGATGAAGTCTTACCTGGATGCCATCCCAGCCATCGACACGCATGACCACATCCGGCCGTTCGATCGGCTGAGCTCGGATGCCCAGCCAGGTTCCAATGAGGAGGCGATGAACCTTCGTGCTCTTCTGCAGCATTGCTATTATGCGTGGTTCAATCCGCTGGCGCCGCGTCCGGCGGGGATGTCGTTCGACGACTGGTGGAGCAAGGCCAGGAACAATTTCGACAACGGCCGGGCGACCACTTTCTATCGCTTCTTGCTGCCGGCCTTCCAGGACCTTTACGGCGTCGATTTCGACCGGATCACGGACGACCAGGCCCGCGAACTGGACCGCAAGATTGTCGAAAACTACCGCGATCAGCGCTGGCTCTACGAAGTGGTTACGGAGCGGGCCAACATCGAGGTCATGGTGGTGGATCGGTATTGGGCGCCGCTGGAGATGCCTTCGGATTATCCGTTTGCGGTTTCGGTGCTGAACATCAACAGCCTGATTCGGGGGTTCCATCCCTCGGAATACCGCGACCAGCATTCAGATCCGTATTGGTACGCAAAGGAGCACGGGTTGAAGGCCGATTCTCTCGACGACTATGTCGGCGTGCTGGACGCGATGATCGCTGACGCGAAGCAGCGCGGGCTGCCGTGCCTGAAGAACACTCTGGCTTATTCGCGAACGCTGGAGTTCCGCAACGTGGCCAAGGAGCGGGCGGCAAAGGCTTTCGGCCGGCCCCGGGCGGAGCTGAAGCCCGATGAGATTCGCGATTTTGAGGATTTCGTGATCTGGCGAATCTGCGAGCTGGCCGCCAAGCACGACCTGCCGATCCAGATCCACACCGGCCAGGCCCGCATCCAGGGCTCGAATCCGATGCTGCTGGTCGATCTGATCGAGGCCAACCCGAAGACGAAGTTCGTCTTGTTTCACGGCGGGTTTCCGTGGGTCGGCGAAACCGGCGTGATTGTGATGCGTCACACGTCACACGTGTGGGTCGATTCGGTCTGGCTGCCGACGCTGAGCTACACGATGGCCAAGCGGGCGTTTCACGAATGGCTCGAAGTCATGCCGTCAGACCGGATCATGTGGGGCGCCGATTGCGGTCATGCGGAGGGCATTTACGGAGCGACTGAACTGACGCGGCGTTGCGTTGCCGAGGTGCTGGTCGAGAAGGTTGCGGCCGGCGATTTGACCGAAGAGCACGCCAGGCGAATCGGCCGGCAGATTCTCCGCGAGAATGCCCTGACGCTTTTCCCAGTCCTCAAGCAGCATCTCTGGAAGCACAAAGGCAAGAGGATGACGCCGGACCCGGCCGCGACAGGATCGCACGGCAACCAGTAGGCATGTTGATGTTTTCCCGAGCGGGAGGCGGATGTGATCGGGATTCTGCCATGTGCGGCGCTATTGCTTATCGTGGGCGTGCCGACGGTACTGCTCGTCATTCTGATCACGAGGAGGGGAGGCCGGCACGTTGGTGAGCCGGCGTGCGGCAAATGCGGTTACGCGGTGCGCGGCTTGCCGACGTTCACTTGCCCCGAGTGCGGCTCGGATCTGCGCGAGGCGGGGATTGTTACGGAAGGGCAATCCTCGATGCCGCCGGCCGTGCGCGGGTGGCTCCTGGTGCTGATCTGGACTTTGATCCTGCCGATTCCGGCCTTTCTGGTTACCGTCCTGATCGGCCATGCGGCCCCGCGGCTCGATTCGACAACAGCACGAAAGACGCTCGAGAAGCCGCGGTCGAACGCCTATCAGCGAATTGAACTGGTTCAGCATCGGGTCAGGCGAGACAACGCGATAATCTCCAACGATTTGACGATCATGCTTGTGCCTTCTCAGGGTGAACTCCTTGAGTTGGATTTTTCCTCTAAAGACCGCCATTACGCCTATCGGCGACAGTCCGGAGAAAAGGTGCAGGTCGACGCCGGTCTTGATGCGATGGTGGTTCTCGACTGGATGGCCCAGGCGGGCGTCGATATTGAAGACCAGCAGGTCAAGAGCGAAGCCGCGGAATTGGCCTCGATGATCCAGACCGCTTCCGCCGGCCTGGTGAGCGATCTGCCGCACAGACAGTTCTTGTCCGACGGAGCGTCTTCATCTTCATACGTTGGTCCGCCACAATGGGTGCCGGTCGTTGCCGCGGTCTTCTGGCTCGCCGTCTGGTTGTCGGGGTGTTGGAGGTTCTGGAAGATCGGCGCCAGGAAGCAGGGATGTACGGTTTAGCCATTTTACGCTGCCGCGCAGAGCGTGAATTGCAGCGTATTCAA
>DAOOIV010000091.1 GCA_035384605.1 Phycisphaerae bacterium | reverse complement strand
CAGCCTGTTCAGAAATATGAGAAGCGGTAGGATAAGTCGGAAAGGTCCGCTAGACGCTTGGAACCTTACGACCAGACATCTGTGCGGCTTGCGCGCATGTTTCTCGATCGCAGAGCGCTTGGGTTGCGGCCCGCAAAAAGGCGGTCCGCCTTAGACCTCTGGTTGTCTAATCCTTCAGTGAGGTCTGGGACGTTCGGTGTTCGTCAGTCTGGGGACGGTCATGCGTCTGGCGTGGTCTAACGGTCTGGAAGTCCAAGTGCCTAGAGGTCTAAAAGCTTAGCAAGTTGGAGACCGATGCCATGGATTTGACCCTGAATGCGATCGAACGTCGCGTATTGGGTGTGCTGATGGAAAAATCGCTGACCCAGCCTGAGTATTATCCGATGACGCCGAACGCCATCATGGCCGGCTGCAATCAGAAGAACAATCGTGACCCCGAGATGAAACTGGACGAAGAGACCGTGCTGCGGACGCTGGAGGCTCTGCGGGCCCGCAATCTGGTCACACTGGTGCTGCCCGCGCCTGGGGCACGCACGCAGCGGTATCGTCACGAAATCGAGTCTGCGTTCGGCTGGAGCCGTCGGCAGCAGGCGATTATGACTGAGCTGCTGCTCCGCGGCCCACAGACACCCGGCGAATTGCGCTCGCGATGCGCTCGCATGTTCCAGTTCGAGAGCCTCGAGGCGCTGATGACGGCTTTGGGCTCTTTGAGCAAAGGGGAGTCCGATCCGCCACTGGTGGCGGCGATGCCCCGTGAGCCCGGCCAGTCGGCAACCCGCTACACGCACCTGCTGTATCCCGAGGACGAGGCGCCGCCGACTGCCGTGGCATCGCCGGTCGATCACGCGACCCACCCGGTTCCGCATTCGTTGTCGAGTCCTGCAGCCGCGCCCCTGACGGATGGTGCATCAGCGGCCTTTCGACAGGAGATCGGCGCCCTTCAAGAGGAGATAGCCGAGCTTCACGAGGAAATGGCCGAACTCCGCCGCCGGCTGGAGGCGGTCGAGCGGAGAACCGCCGGGCTGTAGGTGTCAATGAGGGCGTTCATTCGCGGGCCGACAGGCTGGCTCTTGGGGGGTGTGGCTATGGGTTGCGGGCTGGTATAATCTGCCCCTTGGGCCTTTGGGGCAGATGAGGCGGCTATGCGGCAGTCAGCAACAGCGAACGGGATCGGAATCGTCGACGCCTTGGCGTCATGGGCCCGGGATTTCGAGGCGGTGATCGACGGCATGCTGGTGCCGGACGCAGCGGTCCCGCGCACGCTGGCGGAGGCCGTCCTGTATTCGATCCGCAGCGGTGGCAAGCGGGTCCGGCCCTATGTTGTAACTCGGATCTGCGAGCTTTGTGGGGGCACGGCCGAGATGGCTGCCCCCGCGGCGGTAGCCCTGGAATGCGTGCATGCCTTCTCCCTGGTGCACGACGACCTTCCGGCGATGGACGATGATGATTTGCGGCGGGGCCGTCCGACGTGCCACAAGGCATTCGGGGAGGCGGAAGCGATTCTGGCGGGCGACGCGCTGCTGGCATTGGCCTTCGAGATCTCCGCGACCCGGATCGAGGATCCGGCGGTAGTGAAGGCGGTCGTCGCCGAGTTGGCCAAGGGCACCGGCTGGGCAGGGATGATCGGCGGACAAACCACGGATATCCAGACGGAGGGACAACCCCCGGAACTGGCCTTGGTCCAGCGAATCCACCGATACAAGACAGCGCGGCTTTTCGTGACTGCCGGCCGGCTGGGGGCGTATTGTGCCCGGGCGGACGAACCGCACTTGGAGGCGGCGGGCGCGTATGGGCAACATCTGGGGCTGGCGTTCCAGATTGCCGACGACCTGCTGGACGTCACCGGATCGGCCGAGCAAATGGGCAAGGCGGTGGCCAAGGATGCCGAGGCCGGCAAGCAAACCTATCCCGGTGCCGTCGGCATTGAGGCCAGTCAGGCCGCCGCTCGGGACGAGGCACGAAAGGCAATCGAGGCGCTGCAGATTTTCGGACCTCCGGCCGAAGATCTCAGGCAACTGGCAAACTATGTCGTCGAGCGGCGCAACTGAATCGCACGACCGACTGAATCGGGGCAAACAACCCAAGCGACGCGACGTACTACCTTGAGTCTCAGACACGATCGCGGGGGGCCAAGCGAGATTACGGACAACATGGGACTACTGGCTTCGATAGAGCATCCGTCAGACGTCAAGAAGCTGTCGATAGCCCAACTCAACGAGTTGGCTAAAGAGATCCGGGAGCGCATCCTCGAAGTGGTCGGCAAGAACGGCGGACACCTGGCCAGCAATCTGGGCGTCGCCGAGATCACCATCGCTCTTCACTACTGCTTTGACTTTGAGAAAGACCGATTGCTGTGGGACGTCGGGCACCAATGTTACCCGCACAAATTGCTCACGGGCCGCAACGAACGTTTTGACACGTTGCGGCAATCCGGAGGCATCAGCGGTTTTCCGAGCATCGATGAAAGCCCCTTCGATCTGTTCAACGTCGGGCACGCGGGCACGGCAATCCCGACGGCGCTGGGTTTGGCCCGCGCCGACCAGCTCCTCGGCCGCGACAAGCGGGTCGTAGCCTTCGTAGGCGATGCGAGCATCGTGAACGGCCTGGCGTTTGAGGGCCTCAACCAGGCGGGCACGCTCAATCGGCAGTTTCTTGTCATCTTGAACGACAACAACTACGGCATCGCTCCGACGCAGGGCGCATTGGCTCATTACCTCGCTCGCCTCCGTGCCAGTTCCATTTATGAGGAGGTCAAGCAGCGGGCCAAGCAACTGCTGCCCAGATTGCCGCTGGTCGGCCAGTCGATGGTCGACGCCCTCGGGCATCTGAAGGAGGGGCTGAAGGCCACGGTTTCGCCGCATTCGATTTTCGAGCAGCTCGGCTTCATGTATGTCGGGCCGGTGATGGGTCACGACATCGCGTACCTGATTGACCTGCTGCAGATGCTCAAGGATATCGATCACCCGGTGCTTCTGCACATTCATACCAACAAAGGTCAGGGCGCCGAGTTCGCCCGTGCCGAGCCTTCGAAGTTCCACTCGCCCACGCCGTTCATCTTCGATGGCGAAACCGTAAGGGTCGCAAACGGCTCGGGCAGAAGCTGGACCGAGGCTTTCTCGGACGCGGTCCTTGAAGTCGGCAATGAAGAGCCGAGGCTCTGCGCCTTGACGGCGGCGATGCCGGCGGGCACCGGCCTGGACAAGTTCGCGGAGCGGTACCCGGACCGCTTTCTCGACGTGGGAATCGCCGAGAGCTGCACCGTTGACGTTGCCGCCGGGATGGCCAAGGCGGGGTTAAGGCCGCTAGTGGCTATTTACTCGACCTTCCTCCAGCGATCTTTCGATCAGGTCTTTCAGGAGGTCTCGCTGCAGCGCCTGCCGGTAATCCTGTGCATGGACCGGGCGGGGCTGGTCGGCGGCGACGGGGCGGTCCACCACGGGTTCCTGGATATTGCGTACCTGCGGCCGTTGCCGAATTTGGTGTTGCTGGCTCCGGCCGATGAGAACGAGCTGAAGGCCGCGCTGCGATTCGCCGTGCGTTGCCCGGACGCCTGCGCCATCCGTTATCCGCGGGCGGATGTTCCTCCATCGTTGGGTGACGCTGCGCCTTTCGAGCTGGGGCGATCCCGACTGATGCGCCGAGGTAACGACGCGACCATTCTGGCTTATGGGGCCATGGTCGGCAACGCGCTGGACGCCGCCGAACTGCTGGCGGCCGAGGGGATCGAACTGCGGGTGTTCAACGCCCGTTTCGCCAAGCCGATCGACCGCGAAATGGTCACCGCGGCGATGCTGGCCGACCACCCGGTCATCACTGTCGAGGACCACTCGGTGGTCGGCGGTTTCGGAGCGGCCGTGCTCGAGACGGCACAGGATCTTCGGCTTCCGACGGATCACCTGGTTCGCCTGGGCATCCCGAGCGACCGCTTCATCAGTCACGGCTCGCGCAAGAGCCAACTGGCCGAGTGCGGCATCGATGCCGCCGGCATTGCCGAGGCGGTCCATCGTGAACTGGCCCGCTGCCGGCCTTCGACGAAAGCGGTGCGCGGCTTCGTGCCCAGCTCCCAGCCAAGCCATATCACGAAGCCGTGAGGCAAGCCGCGAGCAAGAATACACTCACACGTAAAAAGATGCTCCCACAATGCGCGGCTTCCCGTCCGCAACTGCCGAAAACGTTGGCACCGCGATGCCCTGCCGACTTGACCGGCAACTCGCTGGCGAAGCCCCTCATTTGAGCCGATGAAGTAGAGCAGTATGTGCGTCGCGGCTGGAGGTAGTGCTTTCACGCCGGTAGGGGTCGTCCGATAAATGATCCGAGTCTCCGTCGAGAACCTGGAGCCCGGGATGGTGCTGGCAGCATCGATTCCACACGCGAGGCACCCGAGACGCGCCCTGCTGGCCGCGGGATACGTCCTGGAACCCAAGACCATCGCGAAGCTGCGGGAATACGGCATCAAGGGGGTATGGATCAACCACCCGGGTTTCGACTTTCTCGACGAACAAGTCGCTTCCGGCGTTCCCGAATCGCGGGCCAGGCTCTACCACGACATCAAAGGGAATTTCACGGCCTTGGCCAAACAGACCGCCGGGGCTTTCGACCTCCAGTTCTACAGAGAGCTCATATCGAGACTCATAGAGGAACTGGTCAAGAACCAGGACCACGCGGTCTGGGCGGAGCGCATCCTCGAAGAACCCGAGGAGTTGTTCAGCCACAGCGCAAACGTTGCCTATCTGGTGATGATCCTGGGTATGAATCTGCGGAACTACATCAGTCACGAGCGTAAGTACATCGACAGGCGGCTCGCCCAGGATCTGACGAACCTGGGCGTCGGGGCGATGCTGCACGACGTCGGCAAGATCAAACTGCCGCCGGAACTGCGACGATCTCACGTTCTGGACCACCACGAGGACGAAGCGGCTTACCGGTCTCACGCCGAGCAGGGCTATCAACTGCTTCGCGGCCGGCTTGATTCGACAGCGTCGGGTGTTATTCTTCACCACCACCAGCGATACGATGGAAACGGGTTTCCGGAGCCTATTTCCACCCACAAGGAGCGACACCCGGAGCCGCTGCGCGGTCGCCGCATTCACGTCTTCGCCCGGATCGTGGCGGTGGCCAACGTTCTGGACGGGATGATGGCCATTTGTGACCGGAAGGGGCAACCCAAGGTCGCCGCCCTGGCAGCCCTTCAAGCGGCCGAGATCCGCAAGATGTTTGATCCGGTGATTTTCGCGGCGGCCGTGCGAACCATCCCGCCTTTTCCGGTCGGTACCTGTGTGACGCTCTCGGACGGTCGAGAGGCCGTGGTCGTCGATCTGAACGCCAAACGGCCGTGCCAGCCGGTCGTCCAGGTTCTCAAGGCAGGGGCACAAGTCGAGGATCCCTCGGGCGAGAGGATCGATCTCGTCAAGTCCGGGGCCCCCAGCATCACGCATGAAAACCGCCGGCCGGTGGCCCAATACCTCTATAAGCCTCCAGAGGTGATCACCCGCCACATAGCGGCGAGTTACCAGGACGAGGCTGAGCGGAGTTCGGCGGCCTGCAGCGATCTGCTGGAGACCGGAGCGCCTTCCGGCGCGGAGCAGACAGCCCATCCTGAGTGATCGACGGCCGAGCCGGCACGGCTCGGGTTGATCATCGGCGGCGTTGCGCCGTCGCTGTTTGAGCGCGTTTCGCCGTCGTTCGTCCGGATTTTGCGATCGCGGTAACCGGCCAACGCCGCCGCCGTGGAGGGACGACCTACCCTGGCCAAGTCATTACCACCCCGAAGTCATTCGCCGAGCGTTTTGACCCACGCGACGCCCGCGTTGCGGCCGACCGGGTCAGCATAGGGGACGATGTGGCCGCCGGCGATCTTGGGCGGCTCATCCTTCATGACTGTCTCAGCCACGACCCAGCCAAGGGCAGCACCGAAAACCACATCTGAGAAGTGATGTTCTCCGGAATCCAACCGCTCGACGGCCACCAGACCGGTCAGTCCGAACAAGGGCACCCCCGCCAACGGTCCGTAGGCGTCGTTCATCACCGTCGCGACGACCATCGCACTTGATACGTGGCCGGACGGCCAGGCCCAGTCTTCGCCGTTAGGCGATTCGGTGCATGCGGCAGTCTTGAGCAGCAGCGTGCTGACGCCGTTGATGGTCAATGCCCGGAACAGCCGCGCGCCGACATCATAAGTCTTGGCATCCTGCGCAAGCTGGCCGGTCAAATACCAAGCGCCAGCTATTCCGAAATGAACGATCGGGTTGCCGGCCGCCCCGAACGCGTCACGCCAGTCTTCTTTGAAGGTATGGTGCCTGTCGTAGTAATCCTCGATGTCATCATCGACTTCCGGACGAAGAGCGAGCGACGCGCCGCCTGCGCCCAGCAGGAACACCAGGTTCCATGGATTGGTGTAGACACGCTTGGTGTCATCCCACAACGCGCTCGGCAGCTCCAGCAGGTCGCGCTTGAGTGTCTCGCCGAAGCCCGGCAGCGGCTTTCGCCATTTGCCTTCGTATTCGACGTCCTGCTTCGAGGAACTCTCCTCTGCCTGTCGGGTTTCCGCGTCTCCGGCCTGTTCCCGCGTTTCGGCTGACAAATGGAAAGCGGCCAACTCCTCGGGCCAGATCGTCGATTTGCCGCCGACCGTCCTCTCCGCTTTCACCGGATGAGCCGACGAGGCGGCCATGGTCGGGACGACGGGAGTTGGTGCCAGCCTCTGCCGGATGACCGTCTGAGAACGTTCCGCCCACGAACGATGAACAGCGGCCTTGTGGGGACCACAGCCGGCAGCAAAGACCATCAGCGCGCATGACAGTACGCACTGAACGATTGCTCGATTTTGCCTGTTTTTCATTTTGGCGGCGATTCCATCAAAACAGCCGACACCTGGTCGGCGGGCACCCGGTACTTGGAGATCAGGTTGCGTATTTTAGGCTGATCGGGGTTGATTTCCAGCGACCGGTGCCAATGCTCGATGGCCGCCTGGCGGAACTCAGTTTGGGAGCGATCCTGAAGGAACATCGCCATTCGCACCACGCCCAGGCCGGCGTGCGTCTCGGCGCGGTTGGGGTCGAGGGTCTCGGCCCACTCGTAGCGGGTAAGGGCCTCGTCGTATCGCTTCATCCGGAACAGGCAATAGCCCAGCCGTTCATAGGCCATGGCCAGTTCGGGATCGAGCTCGATTGCCCGTTCGAGGGCCCGCTGGGCGGCGGCAAATCGTTCCTGCTTCATCATCGTGCCGGCAAGGTTGACCAGCACCATAGGCTGTTCGCCATCGCGCTCGAGCGACTTGTTGTAGGCGTGGATGGCCTCGTAGTATTTTCCTTGGGCGTCGTACGCGGCACCGAGGTTGGTGTATGCGGCAGCGTGGTCAGGGTCGATTTCGATCGCTTTCGTGTAGCAGTCAATGGCATTGTCGAGTTCGGCGGCCTGGTGATAGCAGACGCCGAGATTCAGGCGCGCCTGAAAGTTATTCGGCTGGAGCTCGCAGGCGTGCAGGTAGGCCTGGATCGCCGCGGCGAGCTTCGACATTTTGTGGTAGACGTCGGCGAGCGAAAACGCGTCGTCGAAACTCTTGGGGTTCAGCTTCACCGCATTGGCAAAGGCTGCGGCAGCCGCTGCTAAGTTGCCCTTGGCCTTCTGGACCTTGCCGAGGTTGGAATGCGCCATAGCCAGCTTCGGATTCAGCTCGACCGCTCGCTGGAACTCCTTCAGGGCGGCGTCAAGATCCTCCTGCTCCAGGGCCTTCTGGCCTCGCTCGCAGCGGATGCCGGCGCGGATGGCCGCAAACGGGGTGTCCTTGGGGGCGCAGCCGACAACCGATGCCAAGGCCAGCCCCCATGCGCTCAACCAACGCCATGACAAATAGTAAGAATGCATTGTTATCGGTATCGGCAGGTGTTGGGAGGAAGCTTGACCCCTCCAACGGCACAGACAACCGACCGGTGACGCCCGGAACCCACGAGCCTTTTGCGGACGGAAGTCCGTCAGAAAACGAAGGGAGCGATCCCATCTTCACCACCGCCGTTGCGATGCTGAGATCAATCCCGATAAATCTCGTGGATGCGGGAGTCGTTCTTTGTCGGGCGGCGCAGCTCTACCGTGATGACCCCGTCACTATCGCAGCGATAGACCTCACACGCAGGCATGTCAGCGAATTGATTGGTGGCGACCACATCGGCGACTGACGCCCGGTGATCAATCGGCAGCAGAGGGTCATAGGGGAAGAATACGTCCGACCAGTGGCGGACGTTGCCATCGGGCAGGCCGTTGGCTCCGACCGAGGTGCATTCCAGGTATCGCAAGTGCCCGATGTTGTGCCGGGGATGATACCAGGCGCAACGTTCGAGCGGTTTTTCGCCCTTGCGGGGGATAGGCGTGCCGGCCGGAAAGATGATGTCGAAGACTTCGGACTGGCCGTTGTCCTTGAGTCGCAACAGGCCGAAGTGCCTGGCAAAGACATCACGGTACGTCACCCGGTCGGTGGCACAGATTGCCGCCCCCATGGCCACCGAGGTGAACGGCTTGTCGGTCAGAATCACCCGACATTCGGGGAAGGCGTCGGAGACCATATGGGCCACTAGGGGCAATTTGGATGAGCCGCCGACCAGGTACACGGTCAGACTTGAACCGGTGCGAACCCGACGCTCCTTGGCGGCAGCCGAGACGATCACCTTCTTGAGCATGGCGATGGCCGGCTTGAGCATCGGTCTGATGCGCTCGAAATAGGCCTCCACCGCAATCGAGACCGGAGGGCAATCCAGCCCGAAATCGAGGGGATTGAGGAACAGGCTGCGAACCACACCGCCGGCGATGGTCTCCTTCTGCGAGCGGGCCTGCCGCAACAGGGCATGCCGGGTCAGCGGACTCAGGGCCTCGTCACGGAGCTTGAATCGTTCCAGGAACATGTCCAACAGGGCGCGATCAAAGTCGTCACCGCCGAGGTCTTCAATACCGCCGGAGGCCAGCACCTCGAACTCGTCCCCTTCGATCCAGACCACGGAGGCGTCGAAAGTGCCGCCGCCGAGGTCAAAGACGGCCACGGCCGAGGGTTCGCGATCATCCTTCCCGGCGCCGCGGCCGGCGGTGATGCAGTCAGCCAGCTCGATCGCGGAAGCTGTCGGCTCATTCAATGTCGAGAGCACGTCGAAGCCGGCCTCGCGAAAACACTTCCGGGTGATGTAGCGCTGGGCGCCGTTGGCGTTGGCCGGCCAGGTGATCACCGTCTCGAGCGGCTCGCCCGGGTCGATCATGCCGGATGCCCGGATCGATTCGGCCAGAGATTGCAGGAAGCCCGTCAGCAGCTTGCCGATGTCAAACTGCTCCAATCCGGCGGCAACATCTCGAGCACGGGGGCGGGGCTCGTGACCCGAGCTGACTGAATGACCCTCCGCGTAGCTCCACAGGTGCCGCTTCAGCGACGGCAGGAACACGTGATCGGGGCCCGGCCCGCGTTGGCCGAAAAGACGATCGGCCTCCAAACCGAACCAATGCTTGCCTGAGCGCTTGTCGATCAAGATCGCGGACGGAAAGACATCCTGCACAATGGTGCCCGCTCCCGTGTCCGCACGATGGAGAACAACGGAGAACACACCGCGATCGTGGATCACCGCAACGGTGTTCGTGGTGCCGAAGTCGATGCCAAGCCGGGCCATCCGTTCACCTCCTGTTGACTTTGACTCGGGCGGGCACAATCACCTTGCCGCGCGCGGTGCGGAAACCGGGTTGCAGGATCTCGGCCAGCACGCCCTCGGCGAGGTCGTTTCGGCTAGTCTGTCCCACGGCCAGATGAATCAGCGGATCGAACGGATCGCCGATGCGCGGCTCGAAGCTGCGCACTTCGAGGGTGTTCAAGACTTGGTCGAGCATGGCGGTTCCGCGTTCGAAGAAGTCGCCGTCCGTCGGCGGGGTCGATTCCGTCGAAGCCGACGAGCCGACGAGCCGGGCACGCTGGTTCATCTCGCTGCGCAGAGCCACGAGAGTAGGAAGAACCTCGGCGAGCTTGTCGTCAAGAACCTCGGCGACCAGGCGCTGAAACATGGCGGTGGCGCGGTCGATCGGCCTGCTGCGGATGATGGGCTGATGCTGGCCCTGCTGGGCGACGGCCAGTTCAGTGATCGCATTTACCGCAGTGGCCATGTGGCTGTTCAGCGAATCCAGGAGAGCGGTCAGGTCCGCCTCTGCTTGGGCCAGGAGACCGGCCGGCGAACGGTCGTCGGCCGCTTGGGGGCGGCGGCCGCCCGCGGCAGGCCCTTTGGCCTGGGTGGCGGGCTTGGTGGCGGTGCTCCTGCTCGGCTTCGTCAGCCCCTTCTTCTTGCGGGCGGCTCGCGGGGTCACGGACGACGATTTGCGCGGTGGGCTGGTCTTGCCTGCCATGTCGACACCTCCATGAAGAGAGGTATGAGTTCCTTGTCCTTCATCGCCGGGTCTGACCGCACGCAACCGCGGCCGGCGAGCGACGAGCGAAGTGCCGTCCGCTTGTCCGGTTTGCCTGCCCGGCGAATGCCGGTCTCCACTCCAAGTGGTATCATACCACAGGCCGTGTTCCATGGCACCTTGCTCTGGCCGTTTTCGGTCGGCCAGGCACCGGCGGGCAGGCCACGCAACGTTGCTTTGGGCAGGTCGGCGGGGGCACCCGCCCGGTTGGCGAGAGCCGCCAACCGAAAAGGCTACCCTCGAACAAGCTGTCAGGCGGGACGAATAACACCCGCAGTGTCGACGAGCCCCGACCAGCAGGAGCGATCAAATGCTTTCAGAAGCACGGTTGGCCCAGAACCAGACGCCAAAGGACGGAGTCTCGTACATCCTGGCCCCATCCGTCAATGATGAGCACGGCGAGGTTCGGGTGCCGCCTGGTGGCACAATCGCTCTCTTCTTCGCGTTGTTGGTGCATGGCGCCTTCGCGCAGGGCCTGTCCGCGCAACAGAGCAGGCCCGCCCATGAAGCCCCTCGTCCTATCGTCGGGGCCATCCGCTGGGATGCATGGTTCGGCAACCACGGCGTTGTCGGCGAGGCGGTTCACCGGAGCCTCGGGCCGTCGAAATGGCACAACCGGCTGCCGTTCTACGCCAAGGTGAACGGTGATGAAGCCATCGAGATCGACGGCACGCCGCAGGCGGTGATGGATCGCGAAATCGAGTACGCCGCGGCCGCGGGACTGGACTACTGGGCGTTCGTGACCTACCCCGCGGACGACCCATTGAGCCTGGCCCTGCGGCGATATCTGAGCAGTTCTGTCCGCTCGAAGATCGGCTTCTGTCTCATCACCGAATGCGGACGATGGCCACACCAGGCATTCGTGGACCGCGTGGTCAGCCTGATGCAGGAGCCGGGATACCAGCGGGTGCTCGACGGGCGGCCGTTGCTGTATCTGGGCTTCATCAATGAGCAGTGGCTGGAGAAGCTTGGCGGCGTCGAGGGATTTCGGAGAGTCCTCGATACCTTTCGAGCGACCGTGACGGCCAGAGGGCTTCCCAGGCCCTACATCGTCATCATGGATTTCAGCCCTCAACAAGGCAAGAAGTGGGCAGAGGCACTGGGTTGCGATGCGATCAGCAGCTACGTGGCGGGTCTGGGCAAAGGCGTGATCCCCTACGCCCGCATGGTCGAGAACCTCGAGCACTTCTGGGAGGAATGCCGCAGGACCGGGGCACAGGTTGTGCCGATTGTGGTGACGGGGTGGGACCCGCGGCCTCGCGTCGAGAAACCCATGCCGTGGGGCAGTCCCTACGGAAGTCACGACGGCGAGGTGGACCGCAGCGAGCCGGCCACGCCCGCTGCGATTGCGGATCATCTCCGCCGCGGGCTGCGTTGGCTGGAAACGCATCGCCATGCCGCCCCGGCCCAGGCGGCGATCATCTACGCGTGGAACGAGTTCGACGAGGGCGGCTGGCTCGCCCCCACGCTCTCGGAAGGCACCGCCCGGCTTGACGCCGTCGCCGGCGTGCTTCGCCCGGGGGCTACATCGAGGCCATCGGCGGTGTCACACCTCGCGACGTCAACGCAGCCTTGAATGGGCTGGCGGCAAGCGGTATGCGCGAAGCACCTGCAGCAGGGTCCCGCCCTGCTTGGTCCGTAGGACTTCGCAGGGCTCCAGCCGCGAGCCTGCCTTGCTTCAGAACCGGTGTTTGCCTTCGGAGTCGGGCGGCCTAAGATTCCTGTTAGTGAGTGTCCCCGAGGTGCGTCATGCGATACCTGGTAGCCATACCGGTTTACAACGAGGCAAAGACCGTCATCGGCGTTTTGCGCCAAGTGAGGCAATACGCTCCGGACGGCGACATTCTTGTGGTCGACGACGGTTCCACCGACCAGACCCCGAGGCTTCTGCAGGCCGAACCCGGGATTTCGGTGATCCGGCACATCGACAATCGGGGCTACGGTCAGAGCCTGATCGACGCCTTCCGGTTTGCCGTTTCCCGCGACTACGACTGGCTCATCACAATGGACTGCGACGAGCAGCACGAACCGGCTTGGATACCCCTGTTTCTCCAGATGGCCCGGCAGGACGACGCCGACATTATCAGCGGCTCGCGCTACCTGCAGCCGCTGCCGGGCAACTCGCGACCGCCCGCTGACCGGCGAGCCATCAACCAGAAGATGACCGACATGCTTAATGAGATTCTGAGGCTGGGGATCACCGACGCGTTCTGCGGTTTCAAGGCCTATCGGGTCTCGGCCCTTGCGAGACTCAACATCACCGTCCCGGGCTACGCCATGCCGATTCAGTTCTGGGTCCAGGCGGCCAGGCGCGGGCTGCGAATCAGGGAGATCCCCGTCCGGCTGATCTACAACGACCCCAACCGCTACTTCGGCGGCTCGCTGGATGATCCGGACGCCCGGCTGCTGTACTATTACGATGTGCTCGTGCACGCATTGTCCGAGCAGATCGATCGGCCGGTGCGGGCCGAGATCGATCCTGAGAGCGCCGCCCCCCGACAGGCTTGTGGACTGGCGAGCGGCCTGGCGCAACCCGTTGAGTAGCAATGCTTCGGCTTCACAGCCTCCAGACACCGCCCGACGACGGCGGCATTCTGCTTGAACCGCCGCCTGAGCATTGGCGCGCCCTCCTCGAGCAGAACGTCCGGCTGCTGTCGAAAATCGGCGGGGCGCTGGCGGGCACAGCAATAACCGAGGCGCGGCAACAGGTGCGCTCGCAACTGCTCGGGGTCGCCGGCAACGCGAGGATCGTCGCAGCCGGTCACCAGCCGGAGTTCGTTCATCCGGGCGTCTGGGCCAAGCATGTTGCGGTCCGGGCGTTTGCCGACACGGCAGGCATGTCCGGCATTGATCTCGTCGTGGACAATGACGCCCCTCGATCCGCCGGCTTGCGAGTGCCGGTTCGCGGGGGTGACGGCCTGCTGGCGGTGCGGGAGGTGCCCTTCACGACGGCGCCGCCCGGCTCAGCCTACGAGGGTCGAACACCGCTCACCGCCATGCGTATCGCGGAGATCAGACAGGAACTGGCCGTCGTTCTGGGGGAAAGCCTGGATGACACGCTGATGCCGGCTTACCTGGACGGCCTGGCCGAGTGGGCGGGTCGCGGTGACGCTGTCGATCAGCATCTCGCCGGTCGCTTGCGAATCGATCGCGAGCTGGGCGCCGACCTGCCGGAACATCGGGTCAGCAAGGTTGTCGGCGGGCCGTTTGTCGCCGACCTGTTGCTTAACGCCGATCGATTCGCGGATGCGTACAACAAGTCACTGGCCGAGTATCGCAAGGACCTCGCAATTCGCTCGGCGGATCGACCGCTGCCGGACCTGGCCCGGGTGAGCGGTCGAATCGAAACCGCGTTGTGGGCCTACCAGCCGCTACAGCGACGCCGACGATTGTGGATCGAGCCCAAGGGTGATGCGCTCCGCTGCTATGCCGAGGAAAACGCGATCGGAGAATTGAGCAGGGCGGATCTGACCCGCGATTTCGCCGCGGCGGCCGAGAGTCTGCGGCCGTGGGTCATCCGGCCGCGAGCGCTGACGCTAACGCTCTGGGCGCGGCTGCTGGCTTGCGATCTCTTCGTTCACGGCATCGGCGGAGCCAAGTACGACCGCATCACAGACGGCATCTTTCGCCGTTACTACGCCTGCGAGCCGCCGGCATATGTCTGTGTGAGCGCGACGCTGAGATCGCCATGGCCCAACCTGCCCGCGACCGTCGATGATCTGCGCGCCGCCGGACGCCGGGTGCGCGATTGGTGGTTCAATCCGCAACGATACTGTCCGGACTTGCCGGCGTCACTCTTGCGGGAACGTGAGCGGCTCATTCGCAGATCCGACCAACTGCGGGAAGCACGGGGACCCCGATTAGAGAGGCGCGAGGTCTTCAACGCCATCCGCGCGGTCAATCGTCGGATGGCGGAGTCGCATGGCGAAATCGCGCGCGCGTTGGCCGACCGCCGCGACTTCCTGGCCCGTCAGGTCGAAAGCAACCGGATCGCGGCCGGGCGCGAGCATTTCTACGCCCTCCAGACCCGCGAGCGACTCGATATGCTGGCGGATCGAATCACGCGGATCTTGTGAAGCTCAACAAGTTTTGCGGGACATCAACGATATCGACTACCGGCGATCAAGGAGCTTCCCGCCGGTGGTAAACCGTTGGCTGTTTCGACTTCCGCCGAAATCGGTTGGGCTCTTGACCTTGCCGGGGCGTCCATTACGGAATGGCGGTCACATAAATCATCACATACCCGGCGGCTTCGCCGGCAGGGTGAACGCTGACACCGGGGTCTTTCACATACGCCGACTCCTGGCCGGTGGATGAGTCCAGGCTGAGGCGTGCACCGTCGTCAACGCGCCACCTGCCGCCGTCGTAGGTCAGCGACCGGATATCGACCGGTGTTGAGCTGCCTGCCGGTACCGAGAGGAAGCCGTAGTACTTGTATGTGCCACCGACCTTCATTCCGTTGCACATGACGACACCGAAGCCCGAGTCCGCAAGGGGCATAAGGTCCGCCAGCACGGTGAAACTCAATCCGTCAGCGGAAGTGGCATGATGGTTGATCTCGGCCGCGCCACCGGCGAAGAATTCGTAGTGATCGTCGATCCAGAGAAGGTTGGGATCCAGGACTTCCTTGTTGCCTCGGTCGTAGCGTTCGCCTTCATAAATCCAGTGGATCAAGTCGGTGGATGTGGCCGAGAAGGTATGTGGTTTCTCGGTTTCACTCGCCGGCTGCGGCCCGAGCGTGAAGTACATCCGATACCCGCCGTCGAAGGCGACAACGGTGGGATCGACGGGGGTCGGGGTATAGCCCTGCGGCAAACCCGCGAAATCGAGTTTCCTGTATACCCAACGGACCAAATCCCTGGAGCAGGCCGCAACGGTGGTATTGGTCAGATCAGGTGAGCCGGTGGCGTCTTGCCAGATCACGAAGAACACCCACAACGTTCCGTCGACGACCAGGCAACAGGGCACATCCGCCTGGTCCGCCAGCGTGACGCCGGTTCTTGTCCAATTCATGCCGTCGTTCGAAGTGGCGACGCGAAGGCGGTTGTTCCAGGGACCGTAGCCGCTCGGGCCGACGGCGGCGCCGCTGGCGGGGGTGAAATCGCCGGCTTCTGTATCACCGTTGTCGTTTTCGCCCTGGTCCTGATCGTCGTCGACGTTCCCGCCGTCGGCCTGCCCGTCAGTGACGCCATCGGAAGAATCGAGCGAGTTATCGGATGTGTCGGCCTGGCCGCCCGGGTTTGGGCCGAGGCAGTTCTGGCCCGTGAGGCATGTAAATAAAACCACAACGAAGAGTCCGTAGACAACTGAACGCGGCATGTGATTTCTCCGTGCGGCAGCATGACCCTGTGGCATTCGGCATGAGCGACGGCGCCGATGCCCTTTCGCCCACAAGCACAGACACAGGAAGCACCTATCGGCTATATCGCCCTTGGTGAGGAGGAGCTTGAGCGTTCGCCGCACGGGGTGCGACAGAGTCAACGCACCACTGGACGGTGTTGGAGATGCCTTCCATGGATGACTTCCAGCAGTCACCTGGCTTCTCTCGCCCCCACGTTGCCCAGGATATCGCCAAGCTTTGACCTGGAACGGTCTCGACTCACCGCACGCCCGTGCCTCGCCCGACTTGTGATCAACAGCCGCCCGCCGCGACTGCTGCGCGAACAATTTCGGGGGCTGGGGCTTGTCTCCCGCGCGGCCAACTTGGTGCCACCCGACCCGCTCTGGCTTTTCGGTCTCGGTTCGGGCGCGTCCAAGATGTGGTGGAGGATAATCGGGATCGCGTCAGTCGGCACTGCACGAAATCGATCCGTGCGATACAAGCGACCCCGGCTTGCCCTTCGGGTCATGCGGGAACACAGTGTTTAACCCGCATGTCGCAGCGGCCTGGGCACGTCCCGCGTCCCAGCGTACGGACAGTCGGGGGCGCCGTAGAATGGGCGTGGGGCCCCTGTGGGCCAAGCCTGACAAGCGGTATGTGGGCGGGTGATCTGGATAGCGGCGATCTCTTTGAAACCCAACCGATTCCGGCGTCGGCGATCAGTGGCATCGGTGGCCAGGCATGAACGCGGACTTCTTTATGGTGTGAGACGGGCTTCCAGCCTGTCCTCGACCGCCGAGATGCCGGTGTCATACTGTGATCGCTTTTGCGTTCTCACTTGAGAGAAAGGGGAAGGATTGATGTCCGCACGACATTCCATTACGACAGCAGGTCTGTTCCCGGCAATTCTTGTGATGACCCTGGTTTTCGCGCCGTCGGCCAACGGGCAGAACGCGATCATCATCGACCACACCTGTACCGACTTGAGCCTGGTCCCGGCCTACTGGATCGACCAAGCGAAGCTGCTTACGTTCCATTACGCTCACACTTCGCATGGCAGCCAAGTTGTCACAGGCGCCCGCGTGCTCGAAGGTCTTGACTCGTTTTACAGCATCGCGATCCGCGAGAGCGGCACCGAAGGATTGCCACCGGCGGAGAACCCGCCCGCACTGCGTATTTACGACGGCAACCCGCCCGAGACCTACATTGAACCCGATGACTACTGGGCGAGTTCGTCCGGTATCAACAGGACGCGAGCAGTGGCCAACACCGGCTCGTATGACTTCTCGATGTGGTCGTGGTGTGGACAAGCCTCGTCGTACTCTGAGGCGCAGATCGCGAACTACCTCAGCGTGATGGCTCAGTTCGAGGATGAGTACCCGGGCATGCGTTTCATCCTGATGACCGGCCACACCGACGGCAGCGGAGTGGGTGGTACCCTGAACCAGCGCAACAATCAGATCCGTGCGTATGCACTGGCCCACAATATGGTGCTGTTTGACTTTGCAGACATCGAAAGCCACGACCCCGACGGCAATGACTACCTGGCCCTGGGCTGCAACGATAACGGTGACTACAGCGGAGGTAACTGGCCCCAGCAATGGTGTGCCGCTCACCCGGGGCATCCGCTCTGCACGAGCTGCTCGTGTGCGCATTCCCAGCCGACGATCTGCAACCTCAAGGGCCGCGCATTCTGGTGGATGATGGCTCGACTGGCCGGCTGGCCCGGTCCGGTCGCCCCGGATCTCGACGGTGACCGCGACGTTGACAACGACGATTTCGCTCTCTTCGAGGCCTGTGCCTCCGGGTCAGGCGTGTCACACGGCGGCAGTTCGACCTGCAGCCAAGCAGATTTCGACGGTGACACCGACGTCGACCAGTCCGATTTCGGCATCTTCCAGCGATGCATGAGCGGCGAGAACGTCCAGGCCGACCCCCTTTGCGACGACTGATGAACGGGAACCCCCGCCAAGTCCACGGGGGGCGGCGGCGGATCAGCCCCAGCACGACCGCCTTGTCCGCCTTTGTGAAGGGCCGCCGAGGGATTGCACGTCGATGCAGCAGCCCGGGCGGCTATCGACGGACTGGACATCATGCTATGATCTGAGGTCCGACCGGTCGGGTTGCCGGCTCGGGACGAGTGCTTGTTTCAGCCAGACTTAACGAACACAACGGAGGCCACCATGGCCGAGGACAACAAGGAAGCCCCGAAGATCATTATCGACGACGACTGGAAGGAACAGGCTCGTCGCGAAAAAGAGGAGGCCGATCGCGAGGCCCGCGCGGCCGAAGAAACAGAGCGCGGACCGTTGCCGGGGCCGCACATCGCCGAGATCATTCAGATGATCACCATGCAGGCGACGATCGGCTTGGGCGGCTTCCGCGACCAGAACGGTAAGACCATTCCGCCGAGCCTGGAATATGCCAAGCACTACATCGACCTGCTCGAACTGCTGCAGAACAAGACCCGTAACAACCTCGACGACCAGGAACAACGGATACTCACCGGTACGTTGCAGGAGCTCAGGCTCGCCTTCGTGGAAGTGTACGAGGCGATGCTCCGGCAGGCCGCTTCGCCTCCACCGCCGAAGAAATGACCCGTTTGCGTTGCAGCTCCGGAACCATGTGATCCATGATCATTCCGATCTCGACAGATACGCAGATTCGCCGCACGCCGTGGGCCAACTACGTGCTCATCGGGCTCAATGTGCTTGTTTTTCTCGTGGTGGGCGGCGCGGATCGCCATGCAATCGACGGCAGGCAAACGATAGGCGACCGGCTCGCGCTGGTGGGTGACCACATCCAGCTCTACCAGTTCTTCACCTACCAGTTCATGCACGCCAACTGGATGCACATCGGCGGCAATATGTTGTTTCTGTGGATTTTCGGCAACGCCGTCAACGGCAAGATGGGCCATGCACCCTACGTACTGTTCTACCTGGCGGGCGGAATCGCCGCGGCAGTCGGTCACGCTTACATCAACCCCGACTTCGGCGGTATGGTCGGGGCCTCCGGTGCCATCGCGGCCGTGACCACCGCCTACCTGGCCCTTTTTCCGCGCAGCTACGTCACCGTCCTGTACTGGTGGTTCATCATCGGCACGTTCGAATTGCCCAGCATGGTTCTGATCGTGTTCAAGATGATCCTGTGGGACAACGTCCTGGCAAAGAGCCTCGCCGGCGAGAGCAACGTGGCCTTCGATGCCCACCTGGCGGGCTACGGCTTCGGCTTTGTCGCGACGAGCGCCCTGCTGGCGATCAAGGCGCTGCCGCGGGATCAATTCGACATCGTGGCCCTGTGGAGGCGATGGTTCCACCGCCAGGCCTTTCGCTCGGCGATGGCCGATCCGGACGCCGAGGCCCGGGCCCGCTACGGGCGAGTGGCCCGGCCGGTGTCGCTCCAGGATTTGCCCGTCGGCAGCGGGGCATCCGGGCCGCGCGACCAGGTCGCCGAGTTGCGGATGAGAATTGCCGAGGCCCTGGCGCTGAACGATCGGAACACGGCCGCCGAACTGTATGAAAAGCTGCTGGAACACGACCCCCGGCAGGTGCTGCCCAAGGGCAGCCAGCTCGATGTGGCCAACCAGCTCTACACGCTCAACAAGCTGCCCCAGGCGGCCGCGGCGTATGAGAAGCTGCTGTCGGCGTACCCGACTTGCGCGGAAGCTGGCGAGATCCGGCTGTTGCTGGGCATCATCTATGCCCGGGACTTGCGGCAATACGAGGTCGCCGAGGGCCACCTGCGACAGGCACTGGTCCAGTTCGCCGACGAAAAACGCCGGGAGCAGTGCCGGCACTGGCTGGCCGTGGCGGCGGATGGCCTCGGAAGGAATGAGGAATGATGACTTGAGAATGGCGAATCAAAAAAACCATACGCCCGTCTCTCTGAGCTGCTGCCAACGCCTTTTGACTTCCAGAATCCGTGTGCAAAGGGTAGGGGACGATCCGAGCCGCCGGAGGCGGCGGAGACCTGCCGGTTCGAGCTCAACAATATGGCAGGTCTCGGTCGCCGCGGCGACCTCGACGCTGCCCTACCGAATGCTTGCGGCGGCTTCCACGCATGCTCTCAATTCCCAATTCGGTATTCTCAATTTGGGGTCTGGCTAATGAGTTCGGCGTCTGGCGAGCGTGTTGTCCAGGTCAACGTTGAGCCGCGCTATCCGGTGTTCATCGGGGCGGGACTGCTCGGCGCACTGGGGCCGCGCCTGGCCGAGCGGGTCAAGAGCCGCCGGGCGATGGTGATCACCGACGAGAACGTCGGGCCGCTCTACGGCAAGACGGCGATGGACTCTCTGCGGGCTGCCGGGTTCGACGCAGCCACGTTCGTCGTGCCCGCCGGCGATGGCAGCAAGAGCCTTGAGTGGGTCTCGCGGATCTACGACGCTCTGGCCGACGCCCGAATCGACCGAACCTCGCCGCTGATCGCGCTAGGAGGCGGGGTGGTCGGCGACCTGACGGGGTTTGTCGCGGCAACATGGGTGCGCGGCGTGCCGTTCGTGCAGTGTGCGACCACCATCGAGGCCGACGTCGACGCCAGCGTCGGCGGCAAGACGGCGGTCAATCACGCCAGCGGCAAGAACATGATCGGGGCCTTTTACCAGCCGCTGTTCGTGCTCATCGACACGGCCACGCTGCGGACGCTGAGCGATCGCGATTTCAAGGCTGGTCTGGCCGAGAGCATCAAACACGCGGTCATCCGCGATGCCGACTTCTTCGCCTGGCACGAAGACAACGCCGACCATGTCCTCGCCTGCGACACCGACGCACTGGGGGCCCTGATCGAGCACAACGTCCGCATCAAGGCGGATATCGTCTCGCAAGACGAGCGCGAGACGAGCGGCCTGCGGGCGCTGCTGAACTTCGGGCACACCGTCGGACACGCGATCGAGTCGCTGATGGCACGGCAGGGTGATCCGTGGCGGCACGGCGAGGCGGTGGCCGCCGGCATGGTCGCGGCCGCAGAGATCAGCGTCGCCGCCGGTCGCCTGGACCGCGCGGCCGCCGAGCGCATCGCCGCGATCGTCGACCGGATGAAGCTGCCCGTGACGGCCCCTCTGGCCGGGCAGCGCGACCGGATCATCAGTCTGATGCAATCCGACAAGAAGGTCGCCGCCGGCAAGCTGCGATTCGTCCTCGCCGACTGCATCGGCCGGGCAACGCTCTACGACGACATCAAACCGGAGTGGATCGAAGCGGGGCTGGACAGGGTGCTGAGATAGGGTTCCCGCCTTCGCCAAGGCTTCGGCGGGCAAGCAGGATTCAGGATGGCAGGGGTCTTCGACCGCAATTCTTGACGAGCCGAGGGGTTTATCCCCTCGGTCTTTCGGTAATGCGCAGGTCCAACCGGCGGGACAAAAGCACGGGCTGGTCAAGAAATCGGGCGTGGGGCACCGCGATGATGCCCCACGCCCGTTGTTGTTCAAGCCGCAGGTGTTACGGCCATCTCAGTCAGCGATCACCTCTGGCGGAGCGTGCTCGCCGGGCAGTCCCAAGACGAATCAGCGTGCGCAGGGCCTCGTTGACCGCATGGGAATCGGGAAAAACGCGGGCGACCTCATCGGACAAGGCGACCAGGTTCGTCCCCTGTGCGTATTCGGCCGCGTACTTGCCGCGGATGGCGTTTGTGAAATCGTACTGACTTCGCATCTCACCCGATCAACGGGTCTTCCCGTTCCGTTTCATACGCTCTTCGCTCCCTTTGAGTCGCTTTGCGGGCGCTGATCAACCGAATGCGTTTGGCGCGGTCCGTATGATCAACCACAAGTACGCGTCCCGCTGCCGACAACCCCATTGTAACAAAACGCTCTTCAACGATCGAGTGATCAGGATCATAAATCGTCAGCGATCTCGGATCACCAAACACCGTGGCAGCCTCTTCAAAGGCCGCCTCGTGTTTGCGGCGGTTGGACCGCGCCTTGGCGGCATCCCATTCGAAGTTCAAGCCCATTCGGCTACACCTCTGGAGAACTGCTGCTCATGGAATCGGTATCTCCAGCCGGCATGTGTATACATCTACACCACAGCTCCCACAAGTCGCGCAAGGAGCCGGCACCGAAAACCACGACGAGATCGTGGTACGTGTCTAGCCCAAGTTGAACACTTTCGAGGCAAGAATGGCCTTGGCGATAGCGCCAGGG
>DAOOIV010000090.1 GCA_035384605.1 Phycisphaerae bacterium | reverse complement strand
CCCGCCGTTGCCAGGGCGACGAACCAGCAGATGAGTCGGTCGAAATCCTTGAGATCGATGTACTCAGGGGCGATGCGGCCGGTGCGGTGGTCCATGTTGTGATAGTTGCCCAGGGGCAGGCTCAGGCCGGTGGTCTGGTGGCCGTACTCGAGGTAGGCGGAGGATTCACAAGCCCCGCCGTCAAGGAGCTTTCGCTGAAAGGCGAAATCGGGGGTTGTGCGGGATAGGGTCTCGGCCACCTGGCGGCACCATGCGACCATAGCGTTGTCGAAGACCGACATGCGGTCGCCCACGCGGACAACGGGACCGGCACCCATCTCCACGCCGGGTTGGGCTGGACTGCATTCCACGGACAACACGGGAACCTTTTTCGGCAGCAGCCTGCTGTGGCACGCGGCGATGGCACCTGCGAAGCCCACCTCTTCGGCACGGGTGAGCAGCAGACCCACGTGAACCGGTTTGTCGAGGTCGTTCAGGATGTCGAGTGCGGCCAAGGTTGCGGCCACGCCGGCAATGTCATCACAGGCGCGGGCAAACAGGCGGGACCCACGAATCGTCGGATTGGGCAGGTCCCACATGCCGACGGCTTCAGCGGCGACGGGTCGGGACATCGAGACGACGGCCGTGGAAACGCGCTGCCGGCCCATGACGTTGGTCACCTCGTAGGACTCGATTTTTCCGCGGACCCACCGGTGATTAGTGTGGAACCGTACGCGGGCCTCGCGGAAGAAATCCGGCTGGACGCCGCCGTGCCACCTTGCTTCAAGGCGGTTGTTGTCCAGCATTCGGACGGCGGCAAAGCCGGGATGATCCATGTGCGCCGAGAGAAACCAGTCCGGTGTGGAGCCTCGACCGCCGCGGCGGAGATCGAGGCGGAGATTCCCGTAGACGTCGGTGTTCAGACTGATACCTGGCCGTCCGGCGGCCCATCCGCGGATGTAGGCGATCACGGCGTGTTCGTGAAAGGGCGATGTTGGCAAGGACAACAAATCCAGCAGCAGGCGGCGATGAGCCTCTCGCATGTCCAGCAGCCTATGCAGTGATGCACCGGCGGGCAAGCCGCCGGGGGCAGGCGACGAGTGGGATGGTCTGCGTTCATTCCTCCCGCACCTCGAAAACGAGGCGGGGTCCCCCCGGCTTGATTACCGTCGCCAAACCAAAAGGGAACCCGCAAAGGCGGCTCAGTCGTCGCAGGCGGGGTCGGGGCTGACGCCCTGGCCGCTGTAACATCGCTGCAGAATGCCGAAATCCTCCTGGTCGACGTCGTTGTCGCCGCTGAAATCGGCCTTCAGGCAATTCGGATCAGCGGGGGCAACCATTGGACCGCCGAGGCAGGACCGAAAGATCGCGAAATCACTGGCGTCGACGTCGTTGTCAGCGTCGAGGTCGGGGCCGTTTGGGGCCGCGACTTGAATGTAGGCCGTCCGGGTCAACGATGCCGGTTTGCCGAGACCGCCGCCCACGGTCAGAGTGACGTCATAGGTTCCGGGAATCATGTAGACGTGCGTCGGATGCCTGAGCCGGCTCGTCGCCGCGTCGCCGAAACTCCAGCTCCACGAAGTGACGGGACCGACGGACTGGTCGGTGAATACGACCGTCAACGGAGCGGTTCCAGTGAGAACCGACGCGGAGAAGGCGGCAGTCCGTGTTCCGAGGCCCCAGGCGACGGCGTTTTCAAGTATCTTTTTGCCGGTGGGGTTGGTAACCAGCCACGTATCGTCGTACAGGTAAAGTGACGCCCGTTTTCCGGCCGCCACGCCGCCATCGAGCAATTCCGCGCCCGGCTCGGCCACGATGACCATGCGTTGACTCGCGTCACTGTAATGCCTGGCCAGGACCTGCGCGCCCGAAGCGATGGGGCCTGTGCTTCGGCTGAAGTCGGTTCCCGAGGCGGTCACAGTAATACCGCCGCCAGGCAAACCGGCCATGACCGGGTGCGCGTTGTTCACCACGTAGATGCGCGTGGAACTCGTGGTGATGCCGGGGCCGTCGGCCAGTGCCTCGCGTCCGTTGATGCCCAGCGAGCCTTCCCAGTAAATGAACGGCACCGTCTGGTGGCGGAACTCGCCGCCCACATTGGCTGACAGGATCGTCGAGGACGCGAGTACGACGTCGTATTCAGCGGCGATCTGAGCGGCGGTCGGACGGTTGCCCGGTTCGTCGTCATAAAGGTCGACGCGAAGGTCGAACGACTCGAGATGCCGCTTGATCGAGTCGTCGGCGACCGTTGCCGGGACCTGGCCAACCAGGAAAGCGACCTTGGGCGGATGAAATGCGCTGATGTAGCCGGTCTTGGTCAGGATGGATGGACCTTGCGTGCCCGTCACCGTCAAGCGGACGTCGAAGGCACCTTCGACGGTGTAGGTATGCACCGGGTTACGTTCGCTGCCGGTCCGGCCGTCTCCAAAGTCCCATATCCAGGAGCCGGCGCCCTGCACGGTTGAGCAATCGGTGAAACTGACGGTGAGCGGCGGCGCTCCCTTGGTAACATCAGCAGTGAACTCAACCGTATCAGGCGGAGTCTGTACGAGGATGTAGTTAAGACGCTCGAAGGACAACGGCCCGCCGGGGGTGGTAATCGTCAGTCGCACCGTGTAGGTGCCGTCCTGCACGTAGACGTGGGTCGGGTGCTGCTCGGGGCTGGTATGACCGTCGCCGAACTCCCAGTACCAGGCGGTGATATCCGAAGCCCGCGACTCGTCGGTGAACTGAACGGTCAGCGGCGGCGCTCCGCTGGTAACATCCGCGCTGAAGTAAACGTCGTTCACCACGCCGTTGGTATAGGTGATGTCGATGGTTCGACGGTCGATCTCGCTGCCGTCATCATTCAGGGTGCGAACCAGGATGGTGTTGTACATGTAGACCAACGTCAGGTCTTTCCGCCACTCAGTGACTGAGCCGTCAACCCAGCGATAACCGGTTTCCGAGCCGGCGATTTCGACGCGCGGGGCGCTGATCGGGGCGGTGCCGGCGAGGGTCAGATTCGGGTTACTCGTGGTGATCGGCTGGCCGTTGTTGGTGGTGATGGCCAAGCCGGCCGAGGGCAGGTTCGCGCGAAGCAGCGAGTTGCGGCCGGACAGGCGCGTGCTCCACTGGTTGACACCGTTCGTGAAAGCGATCCAGTTGTCGCCGGACCCGAGCACCGGATCGAGATCGACGTCGTTGTAGATCAGGCGATGGTAATAGTGGGCTTCAGGCATGATCCGGTTTTCGCGGTAGACGCCGTTGGTCAGATTCACCGCCCGCCAGACGCCGTGCAGGTATTCACGGACCAGGGGTTCGCAATCGTAGTAGCGATTGACATCGGGATACGCGGAGTTGAAGAACAGAGCGTTGTCCCACATCGTGTCCCAATAGGTGTCGTCAAAGTCGTAGAGGATATGCATGAAGCGGTTGTCGGAGAATCGGCGGTAGAGGCGGTAGTTCTGGTTGTGGATGTGCCACGGAGAGTCGATCAGACAGGTCACGCCCCAGACGGCAAAGCTCCGGCCCCAGTTGACGACATCGATGACCCGTCGCATCTCCGCTTCGTACGTAGCCTCCGGCTCATTTGAGGTGATGTCGCCCAACTCATCCAGATCGCTCCAGTCGTTGAGCCATTCGTTGGTTTCCTTCTGGTAAATGCCGTGGTTTTCATTCCAGGCCGTCGCGGTTTGCCATCCTGCGGTGGCCTTATAGAGGTTGCCGTCGTAGTCGGTCGGCAGGTGTCGTTCCAGAAAGTCGTCCTGGCCTCGGGAATCAGTGTACAGGTGCACCCCTGCATAGCTGTTGCGGTAGCGGGTGTGAACATACTCGCTTCGCGCCCACGGCAGGCCCATGTACTTTACCAAGTGGTTGACGATCTGGTTGCGGAGGAAGCTGCGATCGTTCTTCTCATGGTTGAGATCGAAGCGATCTGCGCCGCGGAAGCGGTAACCGGGGGGCAGGTAGATCTTGTACGAGTATTTGGGGCCGCAGCGGGCTCCGCTTCTGCGACGGATCTGCGAGTTGTAGTAAGCCTTGTTGCCGTAGATGAAGGTGCAATCGAATCGTGTGTCATCCGGAGGGTAGGCATTGCAGTTCGATGAACTGAGCAGCCCCGCGTGGTTCTCATCGGTGATGACAATCCGGAAGACGTTGAGATTCGAGTCCGGCACCGGGTTGTTTTGGACGATGTACAAGCACGTTTTGCCGGGTGCCGCGTCGGGGAACTTGCGGTTGCCGCCAGCGGCGTTGGCCTGGATGTAGAACTCCACGATGGTGCCGTCGGTTCGTGCCGGGATCGTTCCGCCGTAGATGCCGTCGGCGGCCAGCCGATCTCCATGCAGGCCGTCGTCGTGCATGGTGACGGCGGTGAAAGAGCCGTCCGCATCTCGCTTGTGATAGAGGGTCACGGAGGTCAGGTTGCCGGCCCCGACGCGTGCCGTGACGGTCACTTCCTGGCTTGCTGTGGGAACCAATGGTGCATGTTCGACCTCATCGATTGAGGCCGGCGGGTCCGGGATGTAGCGGCTGTTCGGTTGACCGGGGGTGCCATTGCCGAGGCTGGCGCGCCAGGCGCCCGGCAGGCGGTTGTCCATGTCGTAATTGACCAGTTCAAGAGAGGCTCCGCAACCGTCGGGGCCGACCGGGGCGACGCAACCGTCGGGTGTGGTGGGCCAGAGTCCTTCCTGGCGATACTCGACGAAATCGACGCGGTTTCTGAGGTTGTCCTGGAGTTCGATCTCGTCCGAGAAGTTGGACAGCTTCTTGCCATAAGGCCCAAGCACGCCGGTGATGCCGTAGGTGCTTTGAAGCGAAGCCGGGTTGTAGGCCACGACCAGGTAGCCGTACGCGGGGATGAAGGTGCCGGGCGCGAAGGTGTACTCAATCGCCCGGTTGAGTCGCCAACCACTCAGGTCAACGGCCGTGCCGGAGGTGTTGTACAACTCCACGTACTCGGTCCCCGGGTCAGCCAAGCTGTCGCCGGGCGGGTGATACATGATCTCGTTGATGACCACGGGGGACGGAGGCGGCGGCTGATTGGCATAACCGGGCGTCGGCAGGACCATTTTGTACCAGCTCTTATCGCCGTCGGGATATCGCCCTTCGGAGGCACCCTCGATCGGCTGGTTTCCGAAGTTGTAGCCGTCGATCCAGGTGATGCCGTCCGAGGCGACGAGATAGATCTGTTCCCCGTCGGTCTTGAGGCCGAAGGTGGCCCAGTCCGCCTCCGTTGAGACCCAGTATCCCTTGGGTTGTATGACGGTCGTTCCTGCCGACCATGAAGCGGAGATGCGGGCCTTCGTCGGCAGCCTGGGGTTGTCGGTCAGATAACAGTTGTTCAAATCGACCGCGGCGTTGCCGTAGTTGTACAACTCGATCCAATCGCCCGAGCCGGCCGAGTTGGCCACGAATTCGTTGATCACCACGGTCATCGGCGGATTGCCGGGGGAATTGGCCATTCCGGGCGAGCCCTGGATGCGCGAAGAGGGCTGCCAGAACCGTCCTACGTTGCCGTTCTTACTCAAATCGATCAGCTCGATGGATCGGCCGTCATCGTCTCCACCGGTCGGCCAGGGGGCTTCATCGTCGTACTCGAGCTCGCATACCAAACCGTCATCCGCATTGCGCAGTTCGATTCGCTCGCCGTCGTTGTCGAGCTGACCCTCGTAAGGTCCGAGAACTCCGGTGATTCCGTACTGTGTCTGGGCTGAGGCCGGGTCCTTGGCGATGATCAGCCGGGCACCGGGGGCAATCAGGGTTCCCCCTGGGAAGGTGTAGCGGACGCCGTCGGCGATCTTCCAGCCGCCCAGGTCCACCGTCTGTGTCCCGCGATTGGTGATCTCGATATACTCGTTTTCGACGCTCTGGCCGCCAACGGATATCGTTCCCGGGGGGTTGTACATCAGCTCGCTGATGACCACGTCGAGGTAGGGCTCGGCGGCACCTGCCGTGCCGCCGGTAATAGCGGATATATGAAATGAGGCCAGAAAGGCCAGGAAAAGAGTACGCGTACAGGGTATTGCCCGAGACATTCGTTAACCTCCTGGTTTGCCCGGCGCGGGGCCGGCGGAGACTCCGCTCCCGGGTAGTATACCATAGAGGCCCGCCTGGTTTCCTGGTCTGGAGGTGTTGACCTTATACTTACCGGTCGGGCGCCGGGCAGAGCGGGCGACACGGGCGTTGCTCGTCCCTTGTGTCGGGACGGGTATTCTTTCCGGGCGCATGTTTCCGGCTCACAATGCGTTTTGGCTGCGGCCCGCAAGGATGCGGTTTGCCTTGGAAGCAGATTGACCGGAGAAGTCTATGGGAATTGAGCCACAGAATCGCATGGAGACAACCTCGCCGCAGGAACCGGCCGAAGTCGTGCCACCTCTCTGCCAAAGACCTAAGAGGGCCGGAGCTGAGGAGGGAGGCACCGGGGAGGTTCCTCTGTTTGCGGGTGAACCTGCCTGGCTCACGGAGTTGGCCCGCCGCCGCCCCGACTTCGTTTTCATGGCTCCCTACCTGGCATATCTGCTGCTTCTGCCTCTGAAGGATTGGGTTCCGGCCGCTTATGTGCCCTGGGCCACCGCAGCCCGGGGCATTTTGGGGCTGGCGGTGTTCTGGTTTCTCCGTCGCCACTTTCCGCCGCTGGGTAAGCCCCATTGGCCGATTGCGATCACGGCGGGCGTGCTGACCGTGGTGCTCTGGGTCGGCGGCGAGCACCTGCTGAACCGGGTTTACATCGGCAACTTCCATGTTGGTGGGCGGCTCTTCGTGTTTCCGGGCGTTTTCGAGGTCAAAGACCCGCGCGAGGGCCTGACCGCGCTCTCATGGGCGTCGCAGGTGGTGTTGCGCCTTGCGGTTGCGACGATCACAGTGCCGATCGTTGAAGAGATCTTCTGGCGCGGCTTCCTGCTTCGGGCTTTCATCAACTGGGACCGCTTCGAGCGGGTGCCGCTGGGCGCATTTGCCTGGCGGGCTTTTATCGGGACGGCCTTGCTGTCGTGCCTTCAGCATCCCGACAACTGGGTCGTCAGCATTCTTTGCTGGCTGGCCTGGAACGGGCTGATGTACTGGAAAAAGAGCCTGCTGTGCCTGATGATCACACACGGGATCACCAATCTGGTGCTGTACCTCTACGTGATCCGGGCGGGCGACTGGCAGTTCTGGTGAGAACAGGCTCAGCAAGGCTTCACCGGTGGCTTTCATTGAAAGGACGCGGAAATCATACGCGGCTCGGACGGATTGCTCGTTCCGGATTTCGATTGACACGCGGAGGACCGAAGAACGAGAATAGGAGACATGGAGTGCGTCTCCGCATCTCAGGACCGGGCCGCGATCGTCATTGTTCGCGAGTTGCTCGCGAATGAAGGCATAGAGACTGTTGTTCAGAATGAGAACCTGTCCGCCATCTGCGGGGAGGTTGCGTTCATGCGCGCGATGCCCGAGGTTTGCGTTTCGCGTGATCAGGACGCGGTACGCGCAGGGGCCGTCGTGGAGCGGTTCGAGTCGGGGAACGCGCGGGATCAGGGTCACAGGGAGCCGTGGCGATGTCCCCGTTGCGGCGAGACGATTGAAGGGTAGTTCACCGCCTGCCGGAAATGTGGTACACAGATGGAGACCGCATGATCAGGCGAGGTGAGAACATGTGCTCCAGATCCAGGAATGCGTTCACGCTGATCGAAATGCTGGTCGTGGCGGCCATCCTCGCTCTTTTGATTGCCATCCTGTTGCCCTCGCTGAACCGGGCCAGACAGGTGGCCAAAATCACGGTGTGCAAGACGAACCTGGACACCATGTACAAGGGGCACGCCTTCTACGCGATTGACCATAAGCAGCATTTCCCGGACCCGGACTGGTGGTTGTGGGACGGCATCGGCGGCGAGATGGTGAATTGGTTTCCGAACCTGTACAAGGGCGGGTCGCGGCCCGCGGACTCCGCCCAATGGGTCCGGTTCGGCCACATTTTCAAATACGTGAAGAACGCCCAAGCTTACTTCTGCCCGGACGATACGCTCACTCGCAGGGCCGCGTCGATCGGCAGCGGCCAGACGGTCGGCGGAGCGTTCCGGGGCAACAAGCCGATTCACAGTTATGTGCGTTTGATTCATCCTCACCAGTTCTATGCCGCGCACATCGGATCGATCGCCGACAAGATCGACAATGGTTCGCTCCCGGCGATGTACCGCTCGGATTTCATCGATCCGGATCGGCTCCCCAAGAGCTGGACCTACGGCGGCAAGCGCCTGAATGCCACGCCGAGTCGGCTCGCCATGATGTACGAGGAGTTCCAGAACTACGATGATCCCGCCACCTGGGCGCCCAGTCCTCCCAACCTGGAGAACATGCTCAACGACGGATACAGCGGCTTCATTGACGGCGATATGGGACTGACCTGGAGGGATTATATCAGCGTCTGGCACCAGAATCGCTCACATCTTGTCTACTTTGACGGACACGCCAGCCTGGTGGATGCGATCAAGTTCAACAAGAAAGAAAACAAGTGCAGGTACGCCGAGTGGCTGGCCGCAGGCGGGCCCATGTAGCATGCCGAGAGTGGATGACCGCGCTACTGCCCTTTTCAGTTGCGGGCTTTCGCCTGCTCAAGAAATGCCACGGGCGGCTTACGCGGCGATGGACAACTGACGCAGCGAAGACAGCACTACGTCGCGGGGGCGAGGAAACGAGCATCATGGTGTGACAGGCCGCCATTGCTTGGATGGAACAGGTCATTCGGGTAGGATTCGCGATCGAAGTCCGGCCAACGGGACGTCCTTTCCTCGGCAGTTCCGGAGTTCCGAGTTGGCAGGCGCCCGGTCTTGCGCGGCCTGCGGCCGGATTCCCGGCAGGCAAGGGCGATCGTGCATTCTCCAGGACAACCATGCATCTACGGAGGAACTGCTCATGTGTATGCATTGCACTCGTCGGGAGCTACTCGAGGCAGGTGTAGGAAGCGGGATCGCGTTGGCGGCAGGTCGCTTGGCGGCCGGGGCCGAGGCGTCGGGAACGCCGTCATCGGTGAGATCGAAGGTCCGGATCTGCGTAGTGATTGCGGGTACTCCGGCGGATCGCAGTTGGGGCAGCTCGGAAACAGAGATCGCGGCGGTGCGGAAGCGCCTGGCCGAGGCGGAGGCGAATCTTGGCAACGTGGAGTTCGTCATCGGTCAGGCGAGCACCGTTGAAGAGACCACTCAGTTGCTGGCCAAATCAGGTCCGGACGCTCCCGTGCTGGCGGTCAGCGCGGACATCTTTGGGCTGAGCAGGGGCGTGATGCCCACGGTCTTCAAGGAAGGCCGGCCCGTGGCCGTCTTTCATGTGCCCGTTACGGGCGGGCACGACTGGTGCCTGGTGAACCCCTGGCGCGAGGAAGGGCACCGGATCACGCTGTTCAACAGCAGCGATTACGACGATCTGGAGCGGGCGGCGGCGTTGCTGAGGGTGATCCCGTTGTTGCGGCAAAGCCGGGTGCTCGCTTCTCCGCCGTTCAAGGGAACGCCCGCCTCCCACGACCCGGAACAAGTGAAATCGCGGCTGGGAGTGGAAATCGTGGCCATTGCCGACGGACGTTACGACGAGGTCATGGCCGGGGTGGATGCTGCCGCAACGGAAAAAGAGGCCCAGCGATGGCTGGACGAGGCAAAGGGTATGGTCGAGCCGACGCGCGAAGACGTCCTGAAGGCCGCGCGGGCGAGTTTGACGCTTGATCAACTCATCGCCGAAAGCCGGGCCGACGGGCTGTGCGTCGGGACATGCATGGGCTGGTTGCCGAGAGGTTTTCCATGCCTGGGGTTTTCACGGCTGAACGATCGTGGGATCCCGGCCGCGTGCGACGGGGACATGGACTGTCTGCTGACCATGCTGATCTTCCGGTACGCGTTGAACCGGGCCGGGTTCCTGGGCAACGCGGGAGGCGTCGACACAGCCAGAAATGTCTTTCACCTTTCCCACTGCTCGGCCCCGCTGAGGATGGAGGGACCCGAGAGTCCGGCCGCACCCTACCTGATACGTCGGCACGCCGAGGTCCGCGGTGGAGCGGTTCCCGAGGTCCATTATCGCATCGGCCAGGAAGTCACGTTCACCAAGCTGGTCCACCTCGACACGCTGCTGCTGTTCACGGGGAAGATTGTCGAGGTTCCCGAAGTCCCCAAGGGCACCGAGCGAGGCTGCCGGACGGAACTCGTCGCCGAGGTCAAAGATGCGGACAAGCTGCTGGCCAATTGGGGCGGCGGGGCGCTGGGGGCTAGCGTCAAGGATTACTATGCCTCGCTGCACCGAGTGGCCTACTACGGCAACCACACCCGGACCATCCGTCACCTGGCCCACCTGATGGGGCTCAAGGTTGTGGAGGAGGTCTGATCATCGCAAGCAGTACGGACGACGCTCTTGGCAGGTGCGAAGGCTACGGGCGGGTGGTCGGTCGGGGCCGACGGCGGGCGAGGGCTGCGATCATGTCGTCGGACAGGGCGGCGCGGTAGAAAAGAACGTCCGCCATGCGGCCGCGGAAGTAGTCGTGTGAGCCCAGTCCAATTCGTAAGGGCGAATTATTGCTCAGGTCGAAATCGTCGAGCCTGAAAGGTTCGGATCGGGAGACGAGCGAGCCATCGACATGGAGTCGAAGCCGGTTCTCGTCGCGGACAGCGGCAACGTGGTGCCAACCGGGGGGCAATTCGTGATCGCAGGTGGCGTTGCGGCCGGCCTCAAAGCACCAGACATGGCCGGAGGGCATCGTGCCGGCAAAAAGCTTGCCTTTGAAAACGGCCATCGACCAGACGCGACGGTAGCGTACGTCGGCCGTGAGATCGAGGCGCCCGGTCTCGGTCCATGTCCGGCCGCCATCGTAACGATAAACCTTGGCCAGCGGCAGGGAGCCGGCGTACAGCTTGCCGTTGTAAACGACCATGGCCATGGTCTCGCTCTCTTCGTCAAGCCGGCCCTGGCAGGCCCACTGATCCGCCTCATCGAGGCAGTAGACAGTTGCTCTGGGCCACGTTGCGAGCATGAGCCGGCCTTCGTACGGCATGAAGCCGTAGGTCTGGCTCGTGTCGGGCGGGGCGCCGAGGTCCTGCCAGCCGCGGGTGGGGTTCCAGCGGGCCACGCGGCCGGGCGCGTCGTAAGAAGTCGTGTAGAGATCGCCGTTGTAGACGCCCAAGACCTCCACGCGGCAGCCCGGGTGTCCCACATACTTCCAGCCTGATCCACCTTGGTACTCGTAAAGGCCCTTGCCTGCGGCGTACATGCTGGAGGCGTAGAGCTTGCCGCAGTAGACGGCCAGACTGTGGACCGTGTCCGCCTTGCCGGTGTGGGGGTTCTCGAGTTGGCCGCAGTACGTCCATTTGCCTGGACCGTCATAGCGATAGACCTTGCCGCCGGGATTCTTGTTGGGCGAAGAGGGCAACGACGAACCGGCGGAGTCGTAGCGGGCGGTGCCGGCATAGAGTCTGTCTTCGAAGACGGCGAGCGCGGTGACTGCGTTGGCCGCGTCGGGCGAGCCGCAGTCTTCCCAGTTCGTGCCGCCGGTGTAGCGGTAGACATGACCAGCCTGGTCGGCTTCGAGTTCGAACGTCGCGGCGTAAAGGTCGTCTCGCCAGACACAGAATGTCCAGAGCATCTTGCAGTTGCCGGGGCGACCGCAGTCGGTCCACTGTTGGGAGATCTTCGCGTCGTCGATGCCGAAGGCCAGGTTGCGCCAGTTGGGCTGGCCGGAAGTGACGCCTGGGTAGTTCATGATACTGAGTGTGAAACCCTTGCGAGCCGAGGGATCGAACTTGCCGGCGATGTCGCCGAGGGTGTCGTCAAGGTCTGTCTCGGTGTAGACCCAGGCGGTGAGCGTAAAGGGACCTGTGCCGGGCGCGAGGTCGGGATGATTCGGGATCTCAATGAAGCCGTCGCGGCCGTTGAATTCGGCTGACCCGTCCGCGTTCCAGGTGATGTTGTGGGCGAGACCCTCGTGCCCCCGGCCGGTGGCGTCGCGGACGTCGGCGGTGAGCGGCCAGTGAGCGACCGCCGCGGGCTGGGCCGGCAAAGCCTTTGCGCCGCCGTATTGGAGATCATGCGGAGACTGCCGGGTTTGCCCGTCGGCGCCCGTCTGCCGCAAAACAAGAGGCTTCGAACCGAGGATCGTGTCGCAGGTCATCGGCTTGGACTTCGGTACCGACTTGGGAGAACGATCATTTTCGCCGACAGCGGGGCAGTTCCCAAGCTGCATTGGCAACGGATTGTTGTGCAGGCCTGAGGTCGCAGGAATCGACTTTGCCAGTCGCCACAATCCGGGCCGTGTGCAAACGTACGAGCCCACGGAAGCGACGATACTGACGGCAATCACCATGTAAGTGTCTTTGACGTGCATACTGCGACAATAGACGCAAGCCCGGAAGAACGTCAAGGAGCAATGTACACCGGCTTGCCAGGCTGGCCGACGCGGGCTGCTTCGGTTATCATTTGCAGTCGTCTGCACGACCCCATCTTGTACCGGAGCACATCCGGGAGGCGATTAGATCATGTCGATAGCCCAACGGCGACACGCTGCCCTGCTTCCGTTTCTTGCCCTTTTCGAACAACGACGGTGTCCGTCCTGCCCGATTCTCTTCGGCACGCTCGTCTGGCTTGCCGGATGGATCGCGGTGGTCCCGGCCGCGGACCCAACCACACCCGGCGAAACGCCTCCGCCCGCGGCAGCAGCATCGCCTGATCCGGGGGCCGCTGAGCCCGGCCGCGAGGGGGTCCCGGACCCGGTGCTGCAGTTGGGCAGCGTTTCGGTGCCCCTGTCCGCACGGGTCAGCGAACTGCCCCGCGAGACGACAACCGACAACCAGCCGAGGTGGAAAACCCTCGACTGGGCGATTCGGGCCTTCACGGACTTTGTCAACTCCGAATGGAACTACGGCACGCAGGCCGACCAGGACCGGAAGATCCTGGATCAGCTCGACCGGGAAGTAGACGCGGAGACCACGCGGCTTCGAGAGGAATACAAGCAGAAGCTGATCGACGAATGGCGAGCGGTCACCAAAGACACGACGCGCAGCCCTCCCGACGAGTTGCTCAAACAGGCCGAGAAGGCCACCCTCCTGCAAATCCCGGGCAACATTCGCACCGCCGACAGATTTCACAAGCTGCTGGTCACCATCTATGAGGACGGCGGCCAGAAGCGGGTCAAGTATCTCGTCGACCGTGGAGCCATCTCTCAGAAACTCGGTGAGCTGCTCAATCGCGTTCGGTTCGAAGCTTACACTGCGGCCATGTATGACGTGGCCAAGGAGTACCACGGCGGCGACGTGTCGGTGTTCTGGTTCAGCTTTCCCAAGCTGATTTCCAGCGATATCGACCACACGGTCGTCGGTGTGAAATTCCCCGACGGGACGATCATCCCCGCCGCCAAGGTGATCGACCGGTTCAACGCCCGCTTCGAAGTGCATCTAGTTCCCCCGGACGTGGCGGACGTGATGGCTCACGATGCCAGGAACCGCCCTCCCGACCTGTTCAGCGGCATGATCGACGACGGCGGCACGTTGGAGATCCGGCTGCGGCCGGAGGCCGACGCGGCTTACTACGAAGACGCCGGCCGAGCCACCAAGAACCTTCAGCACACCAAGGACGCTTACTGGCTATTCGCACCATTCGGCACGCAGGTTGACCGCCGGTCCCTGACCGGCACCGCCGAAGAGAACTACTTCCGCATCACCGCCGAGGATGTGGGAACCCCCGACAACCCGAGATTCGTCTACCGCGAAGAGCGAGTCACGGCCCGCGAGGTGATCTACAAGAACATCCCGCCCCTGCTGAGCCAGAAGGTCGGCTTCGACACCATGGTCGGGAATTGGCTGCTGGCGACGGACCATGCGGCGGGCAAGGACCCGACGGCCGCATCGACACTGACGGAGCAGGCCAAGTATCTGCTTCGGGGCGTGACCGAGGGCATGCTGACTTCGGCGTTGGAAAACGGCAAGCCCAAGTACGACCCGTACGAGCCGCCGGACTGGGGCAAGATCCCAAATGCGGAACGTCGCCGCATGATCGATGAGATCGCCGGCCGCCAATTTCCCGACGAGGCGAGCCGGGCGCATTTTCAGGCCCTGATCGATACCGCTGACGCCCTGCGAGCCAACAAGGGAGACGCTGCCTTCGCGCCCATGATCGAGTGGTATAGGCAGCACGGTCCGGAGGCGATCCGCAAACTGCCGTCCGATGAAGCCATCCTCGTCGCGGCCAAAGAGAACTTCGGCGACCGGGCCCGGGCGGCGCTGATGCAAGGAGCCCTCGCGGTGGCCGAGGACCGCGTCCGCGCGATCATTTCGCCCGACATCCCGCTGAGCTATCAGGATCGTATCCTGAAGCTCGCCACTGAAGGCGAAGGGGACGCCAAAGTCCGGGCCAACCAGATCGTCGAGATTCTGGGAGACAAGACGGCCCGGGCCACGGTCACACGGCGTCTCAAGCACGTCTGGGCCAACCAGTTTCACCATGCTCTCAACGCGCTCGACGACGCGAATTTTGATCGGGCGGCCCAGCGCTTTGATGAAGTCATCAAGAACCTTGACGCGGGCCGTGAGGACCGGGCTTTGATGAAATCGATCATGGACAACCTTCGCACCCGGCGAACCCGTCTCCGGGCGATCCGCAGCGACTTGGAGGCTCGTCTAACCCGGATCGAGGATCCACCTCCGACTCGGATCGGCTCTGCGGACGACAACGCTGAGAGCGTCACGAACTACGTGAGGGGGCAGCAGGCTGAGCTGAAGCGTCTTATCCAGGAATTTGGATTCGACTTGCCCGATGCCCAGCTTCGCCAGCGGGTGCAGGAAGCCTTGGACGCCAAGCCGGTCTACAGACCCGTTTCGGAGCGGGTGCCGACGTTTTCGGAGCGGATCAGCAAGGTCTTTGCGCCTGATGGCGAGTTCAGCCGCCTGGGGCGAGCCATTGACACCACCGCCGGCTTGCTGGGCGAGGCGACGCGATATGCCAACTCGGAAGTGGCCACGCATTTTGGCTGGGACGTGGATGCGGAGACAGCGAGCATGTACCGCAAGGCGGGGCTTGATCCCTCCGGGTTGCCCAAGCAGTTCCAGTTCAGCACGCTCTTCAAGTCGCAGGTCAACCTGGGCACGATGGGAAGCGCCTTGACTGTCTATGAGGAATACAAGAAGGACGCCGCCGCCGATCCGGAGGCGGCGTGGGCCCGGGCCAAGGCCCGGATGCTGGTGGAGTACGCTTACGCGATACCCGTGTACGGTGACGCGGTGCAGCTTATTGATCAGGCCATGGCCGGCGACTGGTACAGCGCCGGCAGCAACATCGGCATGTTTGCGCTCACAAGGGGCTCACAGCCGTTCACCCGTTGGGCCATGACCCACGCCGGTTACGCTGAAGCCCAGGCTGCTGAGACGGCGGCCGCCGTGGGCAACGTCGTGGGCAGCTTGGCTCAAGGATGGGCGGCCTACGGCCTCGGACGACGGATCGGCGAGACCTACGTCGGCCCTGGGATCTACAAGAATGCCGCCCTTGAGTTCTATGAAGGCGTTGATCCTACGAAGGGGCCCGACTCATGGGGGGCGACGCTGGCCCAGTGGGCCGCCCGGCAGCTCAATGCCGCTGCGGACGGGCTGACCAGCCTGGAGGGCTGGTTTTTCCCGAAGGCCGCCCCCGATCTTGAAAAGACAATGGGGTGGCTGCTCACCGGCTATCCGAACAAAGCCCGTTACCGTCTCAAGCAGCTCGACCGCATCCTGGCTCTCGACCTCCGCCAGCAGACCGACAAGCCGGCCGCCCAGGCCTACGTGAAGGTTGCCGACGAGCTGATCCAGACCTACCGCAGCCGGGTAGCCAAGGCTCTCCAGGAATACAACAGCAGCAGGCGCTATTCTGAACTCCTTCACGATGACCCCTGGGTGAAGCTCACCCAGGAGACCATCGACAACGTCATCGCGAAGTTCCCCACGCTCCCCGATTTGCCGATGATGCTCGACGGCACGGGCATCGTTGGCGTCAAGGAGCTTGACGACAAACTGTGGAAGGCCGGCGTGGAGCCCCGCTCCTGGGAGCTCTACGTGCGGATGCTCCGGCCGGAGATGGTAGGTATCAATCGCTTTCCGGACGATCCGCCGGGCGGCGCGGATGCTCCGCCTCTGGACAGGTACCGCAAGGAGCTTCTCGACAAAGCCACCGACGCGTGGAAGCCGTTTCTCGAAGCCGAGCGCTACAAGGACAACCAGACCACGCCCGAATACGAAGCATTCATGAGCGCCGACCTGGCTGTCAGGGAATACCGGCTCAAGGAGCTTGACCGGATCCTGCGCGCCAAGCCGGGTGACGTGCCTGCCCTTTCTGCCTCGATGCTGAATGCCGCCCGCCGGGCACGAGATACGATTGCGGCCCAGGTCGAGCGCATTCGCGAGACGGACCGTCGAGGTTACTACGCCGACGATTTCCGCCAGTCGGCAGCAGAGATGCCGAAGAATGCCCTGCCAGTCGCTCACGACGTGTGGAGAGCCTTAAGCGAGGACGTGCGTCGGGGCGTTCTGGCCAACCGCCGCATTCTTGACGAGCTCGGCGTCAGCATGGCCGAGTACATTTTCATTGCCGAGTGGCTGCGCCCCGAGTACGCCCGGTTCGACGAGTTGCCCGACACGCCGCCGCCGGGGACGAGCATGGACGCATGGCGACAGAAGCTGATCGGCGAGGCCAGGAGCATATGGGACAAGTTCATCTGGTCGGAGCTCGATCGCCGCGGCATGAGACCGCCCGTTGATCCCAGATATGTGACACCCGTGATCCCGGCCGAAAAGATCAGCGTTCTCAAGTGGGTGCCCGGCGCCGATGCGAAGGAGAAACGCGAGAACGTTTACGCGACGTTCTTCCCCATGATCAGGGATCGCTGGATTCAGGAGGTCGGCTGGGCCAAGCTCCTTGGCCCGGGAGGCGGGCGAGGCCAGTCGAAGCTGACGCGCACCGGGCTTACCGAATTCGTCGTCAATTCACTGGGCGGGCCGCCGCCCGAGCGCAAAGCCCTGCCGCTTGAACTGGCGGTGCATCACGAGGTCGCCCGCGACTTCTTCTTTCATTACGTCGAGAACTTCGCCACGGGCGGCTACCACGACATCTATCTCAACCGCGAGACGCCGCTCCCCGGTCGGATCACCTTCGAGAACATGAGCAAGTGCGCGAACCCCTGGCTCTGGGATGTCGAGACGCGGATGTGGTTTCACCAGAGCGGCAAGTACTATTGGGCCCTGATGGAGTCCAAGGACGCCAAGGATCTGCTGGTATCGATGCTCTACAACGACTACGTCACCGGCATGACCAAGCGCCTTGCCGAGGTGGGCGGACTCCAGCAAGCCGACCTTGAGGACGACGCCAAGATCGGCCACGTTTGCCGGCGGATGTATGACAAGGTCTTGCGGAACACCGTACCGAGCAGCGACGTAACAACCTTGAGTATTGTCCAGCAGCTCTACCCCGAGAGCCGGGCCAACCCCCCGCCCGACTCCGACGACTGGATCAAGTACCAAGCCATGCCGATCACAGGCAAGGCGGTAAAGATCCGGGGCAAGCCGTTCCTCATTGTGCCCCGTCTCGACCAGGAGGTAACACTCAACCTGCATGCCGAGGTCTCTGTTCCGCGCTACGCTGCGGTGCGCCCGTTCGAGTATGAATGGGCGATTCAGGGCGCCAGCAATGCCAACATCGGCGATCGGGAGGGGGTAGGTCTGAAGCTCAGCGACCTTACCCCGGGCCAGAAAGTGAAGGTCTCGGTCAGGGTCTACGACGCGAGCGAAGCCCGCAAGGCGATTGGCTCGGATGAGATCGAAGTGACGGTCGTCGGCGGGGCGGCGCTGGTTGACAAGGTGGCCGTTTATCACACCGATGCTCCCGATGCCCCGCTGGGCGAATGGGAGGCCGAGTTGGTCGCCACGCGCATCGCTGCGGGCCACGGATACGAGCTTGAGATCGCGGGCCAGGCCTCCGACGAGTACACCGGTATTCGGCGCATCGGTGTGGGTCTGATCCCCAGGAAAGCGGTGATCGACATGCTCGGCGAGAGCTCGTGCTGGCAGCGTCATCTCATCTCCTCGGACACGCTGCTCGCCGAGCCCACGTTCTCTTCCAGCCCCGCACCGGCGCCGAGCGCGGACAACGGCGCGTCGAGCGCGGGCACGACGCCGGGCAGCGCGCCGCCGGCGGGCGGGGCGACGGCTTCCGGCGAGCCGAACGACGAACGACTCTGGCGCTCGCTGGTCGACGTCGCGACCTGGAAGACGATCGATTCTCCCGATCCGACGCAGCCCGCGAAAGAGAAGCTCCGCTGCCATGTATCGCAGGAGATCGAAACATACGTACCGTTCGTCGTGGCTGAATCGAAGGACGAGGGCATCCGCTATTTTGAGGTGGCACGGGGCACGATCGAGGTGGTGTCGGCCCCAATGCCCGAGGCTCGTTTCGCAACGGCGGTCCTCGAACGCGAGCTTGACGGCCAGAAGAGCGTAGTGAACCTGTTGAACGGCACGAGCCTGATCCGCGACACCCATATCGTTTGCCAGGGGAAGTTTGGCACCGCCAGGTTTACGGTACTCGCTTCGACGGGCGGGCCGAAGCCCGAGGTGCTCGAGGTCGGCTACATCAAAGAAGAGGAGCAGGGCCAGTACAAGGCGAGCAGTTTCCGGTCGATCACCGCCGAGGCCAAGGAGGTTTCCGCCGGCACAGGCGAGTACAGTTGCAGCGGCGAATGGAACGCGTCAAGTGCCGCGCTGGGCACTTATCTTCTCTATGCCCGCGTCAAGAACCCGGCGCCTCAGGCGGATTTCTTCAAGCTCGAGCGGCTCAGCGACGAGACCTCGGTCTGGGATCTCATCCAGGTCGAGCCGAGCCCCGACCGGGACGAGGATACCTCGACCGCGGCGAGCCGGCCCGGTGGGGCGGCCAGCCAGTCAGCGTCTCAGCCCGGCTCGCAACCCGGTGATAATGGCAGCGACGGCACCAAGCCGCCGATCGATCCTGGTCTGCTGGACGGCCTGGCTGAGCAGGCGGAGGTCCAGGCGGTTGAGTTCAAGTCGACATTCATGCTTCAGCGCATCCGCCGCGACGGCGACGTGAGGATGCCCGAGACTTTCTTCGCCCGGGCCATGGCGGTCAAGCTCATGCCGGTGGTCAAGGTCGACAATCTCTATCCCGGCATGAAGGTCCACATCGAGACCGGCTACATCGAAAAAGGCAAGATCCGCCGCCTCTTCCAGCAGATTCTCCCGATCGCCGGTGACAAACATGAGGTGAGCTCGCTCGTGCTGGACCTATCGAAGCGTGGTGAGCTTGCCCCTCGCTGGGTCGGCAAGCAGATCTTCCGCGGCGACCACGTAGCCTTCCTGCACGTGCAAGTTGTCTCCAGGACCGGGCGGTATCGTACGGAAGTCGCGAAGAACGAAATCGCATTCCAGGTCCAGGAAGAGGGTCTTGGCGCTGCTTCGTTCAAGCCGATGACGTTCTACGACGTGCGCGAGAACAACCGGATGCTCGCAGGCCAGAAGTTCTGGGACGACGCCAATCTGCGGGTCGACTCGCCGCTGGAGGTCAGTGAAGTCTACGGGCCAGAACTGATCAGCGTGACCCACCGCTTCATTTTGGCTTCGCCGAGCGGCAAGACGCTGCGGTGGCAGATCAACGACCGCATCACCGTGCCGGGAGGCGGGCCCCACAACACGGTCAAGATGCTGAGCCTCAAGCCGCCGATCGAGCGCGGCACCTGGGTCGTTCGTCACGAGGTGGTGGACGTCAAGGACGCTGACGGCATCGATGTCCTCAAGCCCGGCTCGCCCGTCTTCCAGAGCGAAGGACGATGCCAGGTCGTCGAGCCGAAGGTCCTGTTCAAGGGCCTGGAGGACTGCTACCAGATCCAGCATCCGCCGGGCAACGTGAAGGGCGCACCCGTTTACGAGTTCCTGAAGGAGACCGATCGTCCCACCGCGCGGATGGCCCTTCACGTCACCGACGTACCCGTCGACTGCAACCTGCGGGGGAGCTTGACCTGGGTGAGTCCCGATACCGGCCGGACAATCCTTCGGCTGCCTGCGGTGGTGAACATGCGGGAGAACCAGGGCAGGATCTACTTCGCGTCCTACGCCTTCAAGAGCGACGACTATGATGGGCTCTACACTGCCGAGGTCATACTGGAGTTCTATCGGGCCGGTCGTCAGCCGCGGGCCAAGTTGGATCTCAAGCCTTTGCGCTTCCGATTCAAGGGGCGCAAACGATCCGGGTCGACTCTCGAGGACATCACCGTGGCGTCGCGGCGGGTGGACTACCGCATCTGGGATAACGGTGGCCTCGAGGACGACGTGATCAACGTCTATGTGGACGGGGCCCGCGTCATCAGCGGCTGGAAGATGCCCATTGCGGGCAAGGACTTCCATCTGATGATCCCGGCCGATCGCGATGAGGTCATCTTCACGATAGAATCGGTTTCGAGTGAGGAAGGGCCGAATACGGCGGCGATCACGTTCAAGGGTGCCATCGAGATTTCCCGGCAGACCCAGAGCTGGTGGATTGACAAGCCGGGCCAAAAGGCCAGTTGCGTGATTACTTACAAACCGCCGGCGACTCAGCCGGGACAGCCGCGAGGAGGGACGAGTCCGTAAATCTGACGCTTGTCGTGGGAGGTATATCCATGCGTCGTGTGACCTGTTGCCTGATCATTCTCGGTGGCATCGTGGGCTGCGGCCCGCCCGAGGCCTTGCGCGAAATGCATGCGGCCTTTAACCAAGGACAATGGGCCGCCGTCACCGAGAAGTTCGCCGACCTCGGCCGTCCCCGCGATCTCAATGGTGTCTCGTATGCCCGCGTGGGCATTGCGGCCACCGAGGTCTACGTGAAGTCGAAGTCACCCGCCTATCTTGATCTGGCAATCGACTGCTATCAACTGGCGGCGGATCGGGATCGCTCGCTGGCGGACGGTCATCACTTCGCCCGGGGCGAGTTACTGTTGTATGCGAACAGAAAAGACGAGGCGATTGCCGCCTATCTCGACGCCCTGGCCGTCAATGCCCGTCACGTTGGCGCCGCTTGGCGGGCGGCGGTTCTGCTCACGGAGGCCAAGCGAGCGGCCGACGCATCGCGGGCGGCTCGGGGACTCCTGGCGGTGCGACGACCGGTCAACCAGCAACTGCTCCAAGGCTTGAGTGCCCTGGCCAGCGCCGAGGCATCGCTGGGTCGGCATGACGCGGCGATCAAAGTGCTGCGCCACGCGGCTTCGATCGGCCCGAGCACGTGGGGGCCGGATATACTCTACGCCCTGGCGTGTTGTTATCAGGCACAGAACGAGAATGGTCCGGCGCGCATGGCGATGCGCCGGGCGCTCGCCGCCTTGCCTGAGGGTGACTCCCGCCGGCCGCGTTTCGACAAGTACCTGGAGGATCTGGAGCGCGCATCGCGGACGGCGACCCGCGAGCCGGCCCCCGAGCCGACGATCGACACCGGCCCTCGGGTCGCGCCGCCGCCGCAGGAGCCGGCGGACTCGGCCCCCGAGCAGCCCGCTCCCGCACCGCCGCCGCTCCGGGGTCATTCGCCCGAGGCCAGAGCGGTCGAGCTAGCCGCAAAAGCCTCAGTCCTGGCCGCCGAGAATAAGGTCGAGGAGGCGATCAGTCTGCTGGAGGAAGCGGTCGGGCTCGCACCCAGGCTACCGGCGCCGCCGGCGCAGCTCGCCAACCTCTACGTGAAACAGGGCCGGTACGCCAAGGCGGTCGAGGTGCTCGAGACCGCCATCGGGCACAACCCCGACAATGTCATTCTCAAACAAATGCTCGATAAGCTTCGCAGCGCGCTGGCCGCCGAGTCGCGGCCGGGCAGGTGACGTTTCGCGTGAGGGCTTTTCGTCGAACCGAATTCATCAGGAGTGTAGGACATGGGAAAGCGGATCATTGCCAGCCTCGTAGTCATGCTCACCGGCATGCTTCTCGGCTGCCAGCAGCCGCACAACATCCGCATGCGCTTCGCCGCCATGGTGCCCGGATCGCCGGAACAACTGGTGGGCGTTGACGCGTATCATCGCATTCTGCTCTGCGACCCCGAGACGCAGGACGTCATCCGCGTGCTTGGTTCGCATCGCGGGTCGG
>DAOOIV010000089.1 GCA_035384605.1 Phycisphaerae bacterium | reverse complement strand
GGCCTATACCGGCCTGAACCGACACATCTCGCAGAACATCGGCCTGGCCTCCAGCAAAGATCTCTTCGAGTGGCGGCGTTGGGACAGCAACCCTATCTCGCCGTGCAAGGGCAAGGAATGGGCCTTCTGGCGGGAGGACATGATCTCAAGCTGCCGGGACCCGAGCATCTGCGAGCATGACGGGCGCTACTGGATGATCTTCACCGCCAATACCCGCCAGGGGGAGTCATGCATCGCGATGGTCTCCACTACGGACTTCAAGCGATGGCAGGACCACGGGCCCATTTGCGTCGGCCCCGCCACCGGATACGAGCCTCGCCTGGAGGGCGGCCACCCGCAGGGCAGTCTGGAATCATCGAACCTCTTCTTCAGGAAAGGCAGGTGGTTCCTGACGGTCAAGGCCAAAATCCGCAATGAGAAGGCGGTCAACTGGATTATCGAGAACGACACCAACCTCAAGTTCGACTTCGCCAAACGCCGTGAGTTCTGGCCCGGCGCCACCGGCATCGAGATCGCCCGCACCAGGGGTGACCGAGACCTTCTGGCCACCTTCACCGCTGGCCACATCAAATTCGGCCTCACCGACTGGTCGCACGAAATCCCGACCGGACGTTTCATCGAAAGCGAAGATGAACTGACCGAGTGGAAAATGGAGTAGCCAGGACAAGCCGGACCCGCCATAGAAAGCAGGACAGGTCGCAGGTCCCCGCAGTCGGGTAAGATCCACGCCTGCGGGTTGAAAGCTGGCCGGCCCCCGCTCCCCCCTGCCCTACCGCCGCTCCCTTTCAACCCGCCCGTTCCGGAGCGCACCTCGTGTTCTCCCTCCCGACAAAACTGGCGGAGATCCTGCGCGCCGACCGGAACCAGACCGTCCACCGCCTCCGCCGTCGCTCTTTGAAAAGTGAAAACCAACCTCCTGCGGCCCAAGGCCGGCAGCTTCCACGCCCACGGACGAGTCTGCTTTTATGGCTGATGGCCGATCGCTGGCCGCTGACAGCTCCTCCGCGCCAAACGAACCCAAAAATGACCTTAAGTTTCTGTAAAATAAAGACTTATCAAACACCTAGGCGAATCTTCAGTCATCCGCCCCTCCCAGGTCACCTCGGCAAAGCTGCCCAAACCATCTTTGGCGACTTGCCCCCAGGTTCCCAGGCTGGCAATCCAACGGCCCAGAACTCGCCTTCACCGGCCCCCCGCACACAGGGCAATCGCATCTAAATCCCCTGGCACAGGACCCGGACCAAGTAGTCCTCCCGTAGGCCGGCTCGCAGGCGTTTGCTTTTCAGGCTGGCCTTGCAGGTTTTCTCTCGACAGAGCAGGTTAAGGCTCAGTCGGCGGATTCGCGAGAGGTTCTCGGCGGAGTGGCCGATCCGGTTACGGAGGGTGTCCTCCCGGAAGGTCATATCCAGTGACCAGTGCAGCTTGTTCTCGATACCCCAGTGGCCGCGGACGTAGCCGAGCATGGTCTGGGCACTTTGGCCGGCCAGATCGCTGATGTAATAGTGGCGTTCGCAGGAAGTGGATCCGTTCACCGTGCGTACGCTTTCCATGCAGACGAAGCTGGTCAGGTTGGCCCACTCTTTTCGGTCCGCATACCAATCGGTCCAGTCGGTGACCCACAAACGACGGGTCTCGATCCGGCCGTGGCCGGCATCGGTCTGCTCATGGAAATCGTACTGGACCCCGGCGATTCCTCGGCCGGTCAACTCGTCGAAGGTCGCTTTGACGACATCGTGCAGCCCCGGCTGGTTGTCCTTGACCTGTAACAGGTAGTGCCCGCCTTGCTGGACGATCTCCTGGGCGATGGCCTTCTGGCAGCCCATGGCGTCGATCGTCACCACCGCATCACGGATATCCAGCATCTTCAGAAGCTGTGGGATAGCCTTGATTTCATTGCTCTTTTCTGCGGTCGCCAGTTGCCCCAGAACCAGACGGTTCGTCTCGCACCAGGCACTGACCATATGGATCGCCGCTCGATTCGTGGCCTTGTCAAAACTGCGTCGCAGGGTCTTGCCGTCGATGGCCACCAATCGGCCGGCGCTGGCCTCGGCCAGGGCCGCCATCCACTTCGAGAAACATCGCTCCAATACTTGGGGGTCCAGCCTGCTAAACACCCGCCCGAAGGTATCATGGGAAGGAATGCCGTTGGGCAACGTCAGGTACTGACTCAGCCATTCCCGTTTGGCCCAGCCGAACACCTCCACCTCGGTCCAACTGTCCGCCCCGCAGATGACCGCACAAAGGGCGATGAACAAAATGTCCTCGAGCGAATGCAATTTCGTCCGCTCCATCCGGGGATCCTCCAACTCATCAAAAAAGCGCAGCAGGCCACGCGGGGCTTCAACGTCCATGTTGCAGCTCCTGAAAAAAGGATAAACCTCTAAACAACACGAGGCCTCGTGACCAATGGGGCCGAAGTTATCCACAATTCAGCGAGGGCGCAATCCTTACATACACCTAACATGCAAAAAAAGTGATGGGAGGATCACGGTTTAGATGCGATTGCCCTGCCCCCGCACAGGACACGTTCGACTCCTGTTGACAGAACAGCCTCAATCATGTATACATTTGGGTGAAGGTAACAATAGCTAGATGTTTTCTGGGCTGTTCGCTTCCGGGTGCCGTGCGAAAAAACGGCCAATGGCCTCGCGTCCAAAACAGCACACCGGGACACGGCCCTTCTGGTTGACTGTCTACTGGGTCTTCACGACCCACACTTCGAAGGAGGAAAGAGTCATGTCCAGTACACCCAACATCTGTTCCAGGCTCGCAGGCGTGTTCGCGGCGACGGCCCTTCTGGTGCCCACAAACGGCTTGCTGGCCCAGTTCAGGAACGAACAGCAGCCTTTCGAAGGTACCTCCAATACCTTCTTTGCAATACCCGAAGGTTCTGTACCCTACTGGAGCGTCGATGGTGCATGTTCACCCGCGTTGCTGTTTAAGGACGGCACGCGCGGGGATAACGGCTCCAGTTGTCTTCGGAGCCTCCTGCCCGTCGGCACCGGAACTCGGATGATTCTCGACCTTCGACCCGGCCCCGACGGCTCGACCATTGGCGATATGAAGGCGATTTCCTTCGATGTCATCACGCGCCTTTTCGTGTCTGCGGACGACGGTTCGGGTGTCGCCGGCCAGGAGCTCTATCGCGTCCTCCAGCCCTTATATCCTGTCATGACGCTCGAACTGGACATCGATCCGGGCACCCCTGGATCAAACCCGTCCAATATGTTTGCGCAGTACGATAAGCTTTATTTCGCGGCGGATGACGGCACCAACGGCGTTGAACTGTGGAAGGCAACCCTCAGGAACAATCTGACCGTTGCTACGGCCCTGCTCAAGGATATCAATCCTCTCGCAGGTAGTTCGTCTCCGGCCGGGTTCGCCCTCCTCTCCGGCTCCGTCGTCATGTTCAGCGCGGATGACGGTACGACTGGTCGCGAACTCTGGAAAACGGATGGTACCAACACGACGCGGCAGTTGGACATCAACCAGGTGGTTGACCCCAATGATGCATCGAAAACGCTGTCATCTGATCCCCAACTCCTGACCACGGTCAGCGGCAAGGTGTTCTTCACGGCCGACGACGGCGTCAACGGACGGGAGTTGTGGATGACCGACGGTACAACCACCATGATGGTGTTGGACATCGTGTCCGGAGCGGCCGGGTCCAATCCGACCAACCTCACGGCGGCAACCTTCTTGGTCGGCGGCGCACCTACACCCATGCTCTGTTTCACCGTGGATAGTGACGGCATGAACGGTGCGGAGCTCTGGAAGAGTAACGGGACTGCTGCCGGCACGATGATGATTTACGACCCTGGATCGGCAGGAAGCCCGGCCAACTTGAGAAGCATTGCCGGCACGGTTAACCGTGTGTTCTTTACCCTTGGAAACGACCTCTGGAAAAGCGACGGCACCATGGTCGGCACCGTACCGGTTAAGACCTTCGTATCTGCCCCGACAAACCTCGTCGTCGCGGCAAACACCCTCTACTTTGTCGCGGATGACAACTCCGGCGGCGGTCTCGAGCTGTGGAAGAGCGACGGCACGACTACGTCACAGGTCATGGACATTCGACCCGGCGCTGTCGGTTCTTCGCCGCAGAACCTGTTCGCCATCGGCAGCACGGTCTATTTCTCCGCCGACGACGGTACGTACGGCCGCGAATTGTGGCGTACCGACAGCGCCGCGGGCGCGCTGCGGGTCATGGACATCAATCCCGGACCCGCCGATTCCGCCCCCTCCAACATGGCCAACTTCGACGGGACCCTTGTCTTCACGGCCGACGACGGAACCCACGGACGCGAGTTGTGGCAGAGCGACGGGTTCCCCGTGGCCAATCGTGTTGGCATGAGCTACAAGTGGGACCTCGCCACACTGATTTCAAACAAGGGCGACCCCGGCAAGATGGCGTTCGCGGTCGATAACACGAAGCCCCTGTATATATACTGGCTGCACGATTTCCCGGCAATGGGCGGTCCCAGCGGGGTCTCGGAAGGGGCGCATGAGATCAATACTTACGTCGAACTCACCGATGGTACCGACCGCGCTCCGCTCAACATCACCAATGTGGACTGCGGCGACGGTAACCTTCCCCGACCGAGAGCCGCTTTGACCGACGGAACAAACCACAACGCCATCGCCTTCGGAATGGTGGCCGTACTGGATCAGGATCCCTGCGACACCGATTCACGCGGACCGGGCAGTCCCAGCACACCGTTCGCCTACGTGCCGGCAGTCTACGACGGTCTGAACTGGATTCCGATGGACATGGCTCACATCACCCCCGCGGTTCCTACTGCTCCTCCCTCCGGAACCGCCCTGGGACAGACATCGTCCTTTGCATATCTGTGGACCGGTATGCCGAGTAACCTCGTGCCTGCAACCGTGGATCCATGGTCAACAAAACGCTTCACCTTCGCCCGACTCGATGTGTGGTCCGACTACCTTACGGTCATGTGGGGCGGAAAGCAGAACGGCACCATCTGGGTCGCCACGGTCCCCCGTCAGTACAAAGGCGGATTCAGCGCTCTTTACTTCGGGAACAAAGGCTGTGTGCAGCCTGCCTATCCCTTCTATCTTGACAGCCTGACCTTGAACGGCGGAGTGTTCACCAGCTCGCCCCACCCCGTCGGGGCCTGCTGCCTGCCGGACTCGTGCGTGGATGGCGTCATCTCTGATACGGCTTGCGCGGCGTTGGGCGGCTCTTGGGCCGGGTTCGATACCACGTGCGACGGCTCGGCCTGCTTGGGCGCGTGCTGCCGGCCAATGGCTGTGTGCACCGAAACCTTGGCCGGCGCATGCGACGGCGATTTCCTTGGCGTCGGCACGAATTGCGCGACCGCCACTTGCCCATGCCATAGTCCTCGCGCAGATGCGGATTGGGACGGCGATGTCGATCAGGTCGACTTCTCCGCTCTCCAAGGCTGTTACAGCGGACCGGGTCCCCTGCCGGACCCGCTCCCAGCGGGCTGCAAGTGCTTCGACCGCGACCTCACTGGTGCCGCCGACGGCGACGTCGACGCGGACGACTATGATGCTTTCGAGAAGTGCGCCAGCGGCCCCGGAGTCCCGCTCGATCCTGCATGCGAGCTGTGAGCCCGCATTCCGCGCTCCCGATACAAGCAGGCCGGGAGGAGTCTCGCCGGCCGGCCTGCTCGTTTGCCGACCGGAGCCTCGCAGTCCGCTCTCGTGCCCGTGCTGGGACAGCCAATAGGGCCGCGTACGCGTCATGCCTGCGGCAACAGGTATGAACCGGAATGAAACGATGAAACCATATCCCCCGTAACGCCTCCACCCCCGAAAGAAAGGGGCGGAAACCGTATACCGCGGGCGGCATCGCATACCTCCGCAATACAGGCCCGGCGGCAGGAATGGTTTAATGCTGTTTTATGCTCCTAAAGGTGTTTATTGCCTGCGACGGAGCAGAGCGCACCCCCCCAGAACCAGCAGGCTCAGCGCTGCCGGCTCCGGAATGACCGCGACAAAGCCCCGTGTGGACCCGTCCTCTGCCCAGATGCCCCATCCGGCGACCGTCATGCCGTCGTCCGACATGCTTGTGATCCGCGAGAGGCTGGCCCAACCGCTGGTATCCACACCGGCGCCGGCCAAGAGGCTGGATAGCAGCACCGGCTGCATGCTTCCATTCAACCACATCACGGCCCTTTCGGTGATGCCATCCGACGAATAGCCCACCGCAGTCCAGTTCCCGCCGATGACTCGGACATCGATCGCCGTGCTCTGGTTGTCTCCCATGGCCTCACCCAGAATGGTCATGGCAGGATCGTTGATCTTCCAGATGAAAGCGTGTGGGAGACCCGATACGTCCTGATCATAGCCACAGAGCACCCCGGCGTTTGAGGCGTCGCCAGGCGCGACAAACAGGCCGTCGGGTGAGACGCCCAAAGCCTCGCTCTGATAACCCACGCCTCCCGGTATGGTCAGCTGCGGCGCGGAAGTCGTGTACACAAGAAGCGCGCGGCGCAGACCGTTCGGATTGCCGTTGTCATAGCCGGCGCCAAAGGGGCGACTGTTGTTCACCAGCCTGCTCGCGACGCTGTTGGCTACCACCCTCGGCGTGCCGTTGGGATAGTCGATATAGGTGTTCGCATCCATCGTCACCGCGATTCCCCTCGCGCCGTTCCCTCTCCTTCCGGATATCAGGTAATCGCCGGTGACCGTCCCATCCGTCAACCACTTCACACGTGCTGCGTTATAAGGGCCGACCGTGTCGTTGCCGGTTGTCGACGCCCCGGAACAAAGGGTCCACGTTCCGCCCTTAAGATTGGATGGCAAGGCTTTGTACCCATGCATCTTGGGCAGGGGCGTGGTCAGAGTCGTGTTGTACACATACCCGGCGATGCCGATGTAGCCATCAGGTTTGACCGCGACGCCTCGTGCCTCGCCATTGAAGTCGCCGGTATTCGGCAACTGCACGAGGCCCGTGCTCTGCGACCAGATGATCGGCTGTCGAATCGAGGTCGTGCCCGCACTGTCCAAGCCATTGCTGTGGCCTACGGCCCAGGTACCGTCCGACGAGATGGCGGTGACCGCGCTGGCGGGGTTTGCCGGATCCAGTACGCCGATGGACTGCAGCATGGGGGCGCCGAGGACGCTGCCTACCCCCGACGCCGGAATAACCACCGAGACCACTGACAATATGAACATCATTCTCATGGCAATTGTCCTCCTCCCGGGCTTCTCCCGGACCAGTACAAATGATTTCGTCTCCCGTTCTCTCCCGCCGAACTATGTCACTCGGTTCAACGGCCCGCTCTCCACACGCAACGCAAAACAACCGCGAGAATTCGAGTTGACCGGACAACTCCCTGATGAGGCGCCCCTCGGCAAGCCATGCCGCGATTGTGTGTGCTGGCGCCCCTTCACCTCCCATATGCCCTAACCTACCCACCTCGTCGAACGGATACGGCGGGGAATTCTGAAAGAGCAGATCTGATGAACCTATAGTATCAGTCCGCCGATGCCGCTGTCAAGGTTCTTCTCGACCGCAGGCTCCGAGAATGTGCAAAAAGTCCCACTTGTGAATAAGCACCCTTACGGGCGGGCGCTGATGTGGTACCAGAGCGAGAAAGATGTTACGTTGTCAACCGACCCGCTCGGCATCTTGTAAGGAACGAACCGGGCGTGACCGTCGCTGAACGAAACGTTAAGACCGTTGGGATGCAGGGTCTTCCCCCCGCCGGCGACAAAGTCCATGACGATCGGCTGAATCCGCCGCGGCATCATTTTGATCAGATCGACATTGCCTGCGGAATCAATGTACTCCGGCGGCGCGTTTTCCTTCAGAACGTCCAGCCATCTGCTGTCCAGCTTGGCGGCGTCACGGGGGTATACGTCCAGATCGAGTTTCGGGGCACCCACGCGTTTGCCGATCGGCAAGGCGTAGTTGTACCCGCCGTGCGAGAAACGGTAGTCCGGATCCATCAGCGACGAGAGCCCCGATGGTGAGTCGCGGTAGGTGGCCAGCGTGCATGGGCAGTAAAGGACGTCCCAATCCTTCCCCAGGTGCTTGCCGATCAGGAGCGCGAGATTCACCAGAACTTTCTTGTTTCCGCCGCCACCGTAGGCTTCCGCGTGCGCTTCGGAAATGTCGTACGAGAACCATCCGCGCCACGGCAGGAAGTTCCGGTGGTCCGAAGCGTACGAATACATGCCCAGAATCTGTTGGTGAAGATTCGACGCACAAACGGCTCGCCTGGACTGCTCGCGAGCCCGCGCGAGCGAGGGAATCAGAATGCTGATCAGAAGGGCAAGAATCGCAACGACCACCAGCAGCTCAATCAACGTGAAACCCGCGCGATCACGGTTTGATCTTTCCGAAGCGACCGACATGATGGTTCTCCCGCTTCGCGAGGCGACGACACAATTGCTCCTCTTCGGCAACCGTCACCTTCGTGGCGATTGGTCCGAACGCCTTGCATGCCCAGAAAGGGGCTCCAAGACCGGCCGTTTACGGGCCGACTGGTCTACATATAATCTACACTATGGTTTACAGAAAGGCAAGTTCGCCAGAGCCTTCCGATGAGATTTATCGGTGATCCTGACGTCAGCCCAGTCGATTCGATCAACCTGACCTCAGCCGGAGGCCGGCCGCGTCTCAGCCAGATCTGCCAAGGCCAGCCCCGCTGCTCCAACTACGCCGGCATCCGAACCCAGACCGGCCAATTCGACTGCTGTGTCCCTAACCAGTGTCGGCTGTCCGACTTCCTGTAATCCGTCGTGGATTGCCTGTATGAAAGGTTGCCCGAGTTGGGCTATCCCGCCCCCGATCAGGACCTTCTGGGGAGCATGAACCACCGCCCAGCTTGCCAAGGCCACCCCCAACCACCACCCGCACTCGCGGACGATCCGCAAGGCCGCCGAATCGCCGCAGGCCAGGGCCTCGCCGACCTCTTGGCCTGTGAGGCTGCCCCGCTGGGCCAGCAGGGTTGCCAGCAGAGAACGAGGTTCGGATTGGGCGGCCTGCAAAGCCTCACGTTCGAGGGCTCGGCCGGAGGCAACCGTCTCGACGCAACCCCGACCGCCGCAAGCACATCTTAACCCTCGTGGGTCGACAATGATGTGCCCCAGGCTCCCGCCAATGTGGTGCCGGACCCGGACAATCTGGCCATCGGCCACAACGCCCGCCCCGATGCCTGTGCCGACGGCCACGACGGTGAGCCGGTTCACCCCCCGCCCGGCCCCGAAACGGTACTCGCCGAACGCCGCGCCGTTCGAGTCGGCGTCGAAGGTCACCGGCAAGTCCAGCCCGGCCCGCAAGTCGGCCAGCAGGCTCGAACCGCTGAGGGTGGGCAGGTTCGCGGCGAAAAGCAGCCGGGTTCTCTGACGGTCCATATAGCCCGGCATAACAATGCCGACCGCTGAGGGCGAAAGGCCGTCCAATTGGCCCTCACGACGAAGAATCCGGATCTGGTCCAGGATAAGTCTGCCGATCTGGTCTGCCGACTTCGCGGTGTCCATCGGCTGCTGCCGTCTAAGCCGGACCATGCCGCGTCCATCGACCAGCGCGAGTTTGACGCTCTGGCCTCCAAGATCTACGCCGATGGCGCAGTCGCTATTCATAACGGGGTCGTCGTCCTTTCTTGTATCGGTACGTTCCAGGAAAAACGCGGCGGTCGCCCTCCAGACCGACCAACTCTCGCAACGCCGCCCTTACGAATGAAGGTCGAATCCTGGAAAACAGTCCGGTTCCCGCTGCAATCAATCTGACGGCGAAAAGGAATTCCGTCAAGCAGAAGGATGAATGAAAAAGAGCGGCCGACCATAGCGGTCGGCCGCTCATCATGTCGAGAGAGTCTCTTGGGACCCGCCGCGAGGGTCTGTGCCTACCGTTTCCGCCTCCGGCCAACAACCAGCGGCAATCCGAGCATGGTCAGAATGAACATGGCAGGCTCGGGAATCAGAGAAAACGTCTGGTTAATGTAGGAAATCATCGCCGCACCATCGCGACCGCCTTTCACGACGATCGTATCAACAACGTGCAGCGGACCGGGATAGTTACCTGTGCCGATGATCTGATGATCGATCAGCTTGATCGGGTCCGGGTCAGCTGGCCGATTGTAAACCTTGGCCACCTCGCCGATCCCTTCGATCGTCTTGCTCACCTCGGCCGAGCCGTCCCACGCAGTTGGAGCCCCGTTAAAGGACATGGTCACGTCGTGGAATACGAGCCCCGGGGTGGTGAGCGCCACGTCGTACGAAATCGTGACGGTTACCTGGGAGCCCGGGGTGACATTCGACAGCGCGGCGATCAGGCCGGCAAAACGCAGGCCATCCTCGCTGCCGCTGGGCGTGGTGAAGCCCTGGACGTCGATGGCATCCTCGTCAGCAATCCATTTCCCGCTTCCCGCCGCACTGAACTGGAAATTGTCGAATTTCAGGTCGCCGTAGGTCACGGCGTTCGCGGGGTTGGCGGTAAGTGTGGACAGCATGACCGCCGAAGCAGTGCCGGGCTGTGCGAGCATGCCGCCAAGCCCCAATGCCATGGCGAGGATCAACAGACCGCGCTTGCTTGCCAGAGTGCGGCCGAACAGCGCGAGCCCGCCCAATAGCAGCAACGAGATCGTCGCCGGCTCCGGAATCTGGATGAAGAACTGAGTGAACTCGTCCAACGACGCTCGTGTGGTCCCACCAGCAACCACGGCAATATCCTTTACCACATGAACCATCTCGTATCCCTCCGGTTTCGGAAGAATAGCCGTGGCCGAACTGGCGCCCAGCGAGCTCACCAGCAACAGAGTCAGTTGACCATCGTCACCTTGGACCGTCTCGACGATTTGAACCAGACCATCGGCAGGGGCAGTGCCAACAAACGAAAGATTAGCACCTATGATCGTAAACGGGCCGGTAGCGATTGCATCGAAGCCCACCAGTACGTCAACGAAGCCGCCGACGGGATCGGCCCAGATCATCGCCGTTGCCGGATTCGCGCTCGTGAACTTCAGGCCGTAATCGCCGGACATGCTCATCACGCCGGTGACATCAATATTAGAGGGGTCGGCCGTATACGGCCCGATGCCTGTAATCGTCACGCTGAAGTTGGTGAACTCTTTGTCACCGATGACGATGCTTGGCACGGCACCGCTGACCAAATCAGAAAGTAACACAGCTTGTGCGGGTGCAACGGCCAGAAATACACAGACGGCCGAGACTCCCAGCAACGCCTTCGACGTGCGTAGGCTTCCTCTCATCTCTCACTCTCCCTTTCCCAAAAAGAGCTGTCTCTCCCAACACGCTCGAGTTTCGAATTTCGTACTGAGCCTTCATCAAATACGAACGAAAACGAGCCCTCTCTCTCGCTCCATCTTGTTCGGCGGGATTTCCCTAGAAGGAATTTTCTCTCTCTCCCGCCTGTGCACGATGTACCGACTGGCGCCGGACGATCGCGCACGTCCTCCACATGCAACGTATTCTACCGCCCCGCCCCATCGGCATCAAGAGAAAAAACGGCTCCTGAAAGTTTTTTTCGGATTAGCTTGTAGTTCAGCAACCTGAACGCCAGGAATTGTAAAGCATTTCTTCGCAAAGGCTTACAGCGCACAATATCGGACGTTCAATACTCCTCGGCAAGCGATCGCCGAAAACCCTCCCAACGAGGTGTCGCCAATCCAGAAATTGACCTTTTTATGCCAATGACTGCAACCGGCGCTTTATCGGCCACCACTTCGCTTGCAAGGCTGCCCCTGAAACGTTCACTCCAACTTGCGGCAAGCTGGACAGAACATACCAGAAGACTCCTTTCGCGAGTTGCGGCTCTTCGACCGGATGTCCCCGGACAAATGACTTCACACGTCAGGCGCAACGCAGAATGCTCGTCGTTGGGAAGTTGATCTGCAGACGATTCAGGATCAGGCTGCCGACCAGAACGTCCATCTCCACCGTCTGAGTGTCGTAACGTCGATCGAGAACCTGTGAGTGCTTTTCAACAAACGCGATCGCCCGACCGTCGGTCGCCGGCAACCGGACGGTGACTCGTTGCGGAGGTCCGGTCATCATCGCGCGGACCGTCTCGGTGAGTGTATGAAGACCAGCGCCGCTGTGCGCTGAGATCGGCAGTGCCCCCGGCAACTTCTGCTGGAGCACGCGCAGATTGCTGTCATCCCAAAGCACGTCAATCTTATTGAGCAATACCAGGGTGCGGTTGCCTGAACACCCCAGATCCTCCAATACCCTTGTTACCGCCTGGCACTGTTCCCACGCCGAAGGCGACGAGGCGTCGACCACGTGAAGCAGCAGATCGGCATTGATTGCCTCCTCAAGCGTCGCGCGAAAAGAAGCCACAAGGTGATGCGGCAGGCGTCGAATAAAGCCGACGGTGTCGCTGAGCAGAACCTCGTCGCCGCCACCGAGTTTCCACCGGCGTGTTTTGGTGTCGAGCGTGGCGAAGAGACGATCGGCAGCCACGACGCCGGCGTCCGTAAGGGCATTCATCAACGAGCTTTTCCCCGCGTTGGTGTAGCCCACCAAAGATACGTTGAAATGCTCCTCCCGCGATTGCACCTGGCGGACTTTGCGGCGTTCAATTTCGGCGATCTGCCGTTTGAGTTGCGTGACGCGTCGCGAAACGATGCGGCGGTCGATTTCGATCTGGCGTTCGCCCGGCCCGCGGGTACCTATGCCGCCGACCACGCCGGCACCAGTGCCCCCGGCGGCCCCGGCAATCCTCTCCAGGTGCGTCCACATGCCCCGCAGACGTGGGGCGGTATACTCGAGCTGGGCGAGCTCCACCTGAAGCCGGGCCTCATGGGTCCGGGCCCGCGAGGCAAAAATGTCGAGAATCAGCTCGCTGCGGTCGATGACCATCACCTTGCAGGCCGACTCCAACTCGCGGATCTGGGCCGGGGCCAGGTCGTCGTCGAAGATCACCAGGTTGGCGTCGTGCTGCTCGATGCGGCCTATCAGTTCATCGACTTTGCCTCTGCCGATATAGTACTTCGGGTCGACGCGGTCGCGTCGCTGGAGCATCATGTCCACAACAATTGCGCCGGCGGACTCGGCCAAGGCCTCCAGCTCACGCAGGGATTCCACCCCGTCGTGCTCCGTTCCGCGCAACTCCAGCCCGACCAGGACTGCCCGCTCCCGCTGAACCGTTAAGTTGGCTCGTTGATCAATTTCCAAGGTGATTGAAGTCTCGTGTGGCCCCCTACGTTTCCACCGTTTCCTGCATGTTCTCAAGGAAGCCCTCGAGTTTGCGAGCCCGCACAGGATGCTGCAGCTTGCGGATCGCCTTGGCTTCCACCTGTCGCACCCGTTCGCGGGTCACCTTAAAGATCCTGCCGACCTCCTCAAGGGTGTAGGTGTATCCGTCTCCGATTCCATACCGAAGCTTCAGGATTTCTCGCTCGCGGTAGGTGAGAGTCTTGAGCACCTCCTCGATCCGGTCGCGAAGCATCTCGTTCCCGGCCGACTGCACCGGCGATTCGACCGAATCGTCCTCGATGAAATCGCCGAAGTACGAGTCTTCGCTTTCCCCGACGGGACGATCCAGCGAGATCGGGTGGCGGCTGATCTTGAGCACGCGACGAACCTCGCTGACGGGCATCTTGGCCCGCTTGGCGATTTCCTCGATGCCGGGTTCATGGCCGAGCTCCTGGAGAAGCTTCTTGGAAATGTTCCTCAGCCGGCTCATGGTCTCGATCATGTGGACCGGGATGCGGATGGTCCGGGCGTGGTCGGCGATAGCCCGGGTGATCGCTTGCCGGATCCACCACGTGGCGTAGGTGCTGAACTTGTAACCGCGCTTGTACTCATACTTGTCCACCGCCCGCATCAGGCCGGTGTTGCCCTCCTGGATGATGTCCAGGAAACTCAACCCGCGGTTCCGGTACTTCTTGGCGATCGACACCACCAGGCGTAAGTTGCCGCCGGACAGTTTGCGCTTGGCGTCTTCGTATTCGGCAAAAACCCGTTTGAGGTTCGTCAGACGCCTCTGGAGCGACTCGCTGTCTTCAAGTACCAGGGATTCCATGCCCGCAAGCTCGTCTTCCATGGCCGCCAGGTCTTCCACCGGCAGAGTGGGACGCTTGGCCTCGGCCGCGATGCGCCGTTCCAGATCCATCATTTTGCGACAGACCCCTTCGAGCTTTCGCATAAGCGGGATGATGCGGCTGGTCCGCAGGGACAGTTCCTCCAGCAGCTTGGCCATCTTGCGGCGTCGCTGGTTCATGGCCCTCACGATACTGCGCTTGCTCGACGCGGCCATCCGACCGGACTGCGTCTTCTCGAAATCGGCCTGGTTGGCCTCCATGAGCTTCCGGACGGTCTCAAGGTTCTCCGGCAACAGCTTGGTGATGGTGTTCTTGGCAAGGGCCTCGGACGTCGACACCTTCATGGTCCGGTCAAACGGCAATCGGCCGTCGGAAACCTGCTGCAGGATGTCCACGGCCTGAGCGATACAGTAGTCGCTCTCGAGAACCAGCTTGCGGAAGGCCATTCGTGTCAGCTCGATCTTCTTGGCCAGGGCGATTTCCTGCGAGCGGGTCAACAAGGGAATCTCGCCCATCTGGGTGAGGTACATGCGCACGGGATCGTCGATGCGTCGGGAACCGCTCTCCTCGGCCTCGAGGGCGGCCAACAGCCGCTCATCGATCGGCGGCGTCAGCGCCTGGGACTTCTTTCCGGCGGGTTTCTTCGCCTCCTTGGCTTCAGGAGTAAAACCCAGCCGCTCGGCCTCCTCCTCGTCGATCATCTCAATGCCGTGCTCCTCGAGAGTCATCATGATCATCTCGAGCTTGTCCGGATTGACGGCCTCGTCCGGGAGAATCTCATTCATCTCCTCCCAGGTGATGTACTTTCGCTCCCGGCCGCGTTCGAGCAGCGACTGAAGCGCGAGTTCAACGGGATCCGTCGTTGCTGAAATGGTCGTCTCTGCCATTGTCAACTCCGCAGGTCAACTATCCTGCCTGGCTTGTTCATCCGTCTGATTCTTGACGCAGCGGGCCTCCTTGCCACGCTGCCTCCTCGCCGCTCGATTACGCCTTACTGGCGAGGGCCTCCTTCTCCGTCCTTCACGGTAGGTCCAACAGTCTCTTCCTGGCTCGTACGGGCGAGAAATGAGACTGTCTGGCCGCGTCCGTCAACGCTCTCAGTCGCTCGTCTTCGTTTTCCGGAACCTGCCGGTCGCCGGCCTGTTGCCGCGAACGGCGGATATCTTCCGCCAGGACGGCCGCGTGCCGCGACTGCTCAAACGACTCCAGGCAGGCTATGGCCCCTTCAATCACGGTGGCAAATTGCCCGCGTCGTTCGCCACGGTCCTGCAGGTCCGTGATCAGGCCGCCGAACTCAGGGGATTCAAAGCGCCCGATCAAGTCGGCAACCTGCAACTGCTGACCGGAATTCAATATCGCCACCATCTCCGCGACGATCGCCGAGAGAGCCGGGTCCCAGACGTGCTCGGGCTTTAGCCACGATGCCACGTGCGCGTAGTATGCCGGCTCGTTCAGAAGCACCTCGACGATCTGTCGAAGGGCTTCCTGTTGGCTGTTGGACCCCTTCCCGGCAGGGGGCGCTTCCGCCTGCGGTCGACCGGCCGTTCCACTGCGGCCCGTCAAAGGCCTCGTCCGCTGCGACATCCTGCGCACCTGCTGAAGCAGATCCTCCGCCGGTAGCGAGATGATCTGGCTCAACTGATTGATCAGCAACCCCGTCTGGATCGGATCAATTGCCCCCTGTCCCAGCCACGCAGACAGTTGCTGAAGGTACTCCTCCACCGCCCGTCTGCGTGCCGGGCCTGTCGCGCCGACACCATATTTGCGCGACACCTCCCGCCATTTGAATTCTAGCGCTCCGACGGCCTGGTTCAACACCCCACGAAAAGCTGCTTGACCGGCCGATAAAAGATAATCGCAGGGGTCTTTGCCTTCAGGCACGCGCGCCAGCGAGACGTCGAGACCCACGGTCACGGTCACCGCCAGGGCCCTGTCCGCGGCCCGCTGCCCGGCCTCGTCCGAGTCAAATAGCAGAATGACGCGATCCGTGAAGCGGCGCAGCAGCCTGGCGTGGGCCTCCGTCATGGCCGTCCCCAGCGTGGCCACTGTCTCGCAGAAGCCGTGCTGGTGCGCCATGATGCAGTCCGTGTAGCCCTCCACGACAATGGCTCGCCCTGCCTCACCAATCGCTTGGCGAGCGCGATCCAGCCCGAAGAGGTTTGTCCCTTTATCGAACAGCGCTGTAGCCGGTGTATTAAGATACTTCGCAGGATCTTCACCCAGCGTTCGGCCGCCGAAACCGACCACGCGACCGCCGGCATCCACGATCGGGAACATGAGACGGTTGCGGAAGGTGTCGTAATAACCGCCGCGCTGGCTCTCCTTCACTAAACCTGCTGCCAGCAACAACTTATGATCGATCTTGGCCAGATCGGCCTGCCGGATTAGAGAATCATAACTGTCAACCGCCAAGCCCAGCGCGAAAGCTTCGGCCATCTCTGCGGAGATACCCCGGTTGGCTACGTAATCCCTGGCAGCTTGGCCACTTGGCCCCAGGTAATTCTTGCGAAAGATCTGCCGGGCCCAGGCACAGGCCCGAGCCAGATCGGTTTTGGCAAGGCCGGCCACCCCGGATCTGGGCTGAGCCTCAAGGTCAATCCCCGCTCTCTCGGCCAACATGCGGCGAGCCTCAAGAAAGTCCACGTTTTCCCGCAGTTGGACGAACTTGAAGACGTCGCCTCCAACACCGCAGCCGAAGCATTTGAAGATCTGCCTCGCCGGGTTCACGATGAAGGATGGGGTTTTCTCCTCATGAAAAGGGCAAAGTCCTTTGAAGGCAGACCCCGACCGCCGCAGCGACACGCTACTCCCCACCAGATCCACGATGTCGGTGGCATCCCGGATTTGCCGGGTAATGGTTTCCCTGTCAGCTAAAGACAACGCTTGCCCTCTGGAACATCCCAATAAAACCCGGATATTGCGAGAACAGGCCTAAGCCTAGATTTGGCAAAACCTTAAACGCTATCTCATCACACCCGTCGTGCCTACCTCGCTCTTTGGGAGACCGAAAACTATACACCATCTTTTCGGGTCTGGCAAATGGTCTTAGAGTTTTATTTTTTCGGTGGTTACGGCTGGATTGCATCCCGTGCAAGAAGCGTGCCAGAAACGGGCTGATTCCTTGAAAAATCGCCTGGACTCTCAGAGGTTCCCTCCGGCCAAAGTGTCCGGTGGGCGAGCGGTTACGGGACGTTGACAGGCTGGTGACCGAATGTGCCGCCCGCGTTTGACCGAGAGGGCCACGTGCCGATGACCCCACGCGGCCACGGATTCGAGGGCCTCCCCACACCCAGGTGTCAGAACCTTACGGCCAGACATCTGTGCGGCTTGCGCGCATGATAGCAGAGCGCTTGGGTTACGGCCCCCAAAAAGGCGGTCCACCTTAGAGAAGGCGAAGCCCAAGGCCACAACCAGTCGCCACAAAGCGACGCCTGCGTTGTCAACGAGAAGGCTTGTCCCGTTGTTGCCTCCCGCGCCGCCGCCCCTCCTCCGCCGCCGTTGAGGCTTCACAGCAGGCCGAGAAGCAGACCAGCGGCCGCGAGTCTGCGCGCCAGGCACCAGACGCCGAGGCGGATGGGATCTATGGCGGTCTCCATGCGGTAGAGTCGCCAGACGCGACACTTCGGCGAGGTCTGGGCGCCTACCATGCGGTCCTCACTGCCGATCACCATCATTCGCTCAAAGAGCTTGCCACAATTACAAGTCGATCCCACGCGCGACGGCTGACGCACTGATGCCCGGAATGGGCTCACTGCACCTCTACTCCCCGCTCGTCTTCAGCCCGCACGCTTTTCGGACCTCGCGCATGGTTTGCTGAGCAACGGCACGAGCTTTTCGGCCGCCTTCGGCCAGGATGCGCTCGACTTCGTCCGGGTGTTTGAGCAGCTCTTCGTGTTTCTTCCGGGCAGGGCCGAGGACCTCGAAGAACAAGTCGGCCAGGCGTTTCTTGACCTCGCCGTAGCCCATGCCTCCGGAGCGGTAACGGTTCTCCCACTCCTTGATCTCACTCTCACTCGCCAATCCCTTCAGCAACGCCAGAACGTTGCATTTGTCCGGATCCTTGGGGGCCTCGACGGGCGTCGAGTCGGTCAGGATGGACATGATCCTCTTGCGCGTGGCCTTCTCCGGTCCGAACAGCTCGATGGTGTTGTCGTAGCTCTTGCTCATTTTGCGGCCGTCGACGCCGGGGATCACGGCCACCGTTTCGCGAATCATCGCTTCCGGCCGGATCAGGACGTCGCAATTGAATGCCGCGTTGAACTTGGCCTGAATATCCTGAGTCATTTCGATGTGTTGTTTCTGGTCCTGCCCGACGGGCACGGCGTGGGCTTTGTAGATGAGAATGTCGGCCGCCTGGAGCACCGGGTAGGCAAACAGGCCATGATTGGGCGAAAGCCCCTGAGCCACCTTGTCCTTGTACGAATGCCCGCGGGCCAGCAAGCCGATGGGCGTGACGCACGAGAGAATCCAAGCCAGTTCGGTCACCTCAGGCACGTCCGACTGACGGAAGAACACGGCCTTGGCAGGGTCCAACCCGAGCGCCAGATATCCCAGAGCAACCCCTTGCGTGTATTCCTCAACCAAAGCGGCGTCGTTCAGGCTGGTCAGCGCATGATAATTGGCAATGAAATAGAAACATTCATGGCCCTGGTCTTGCATCTCGATCTGCGGACGCATGGCTCCGAGATAGTTGCCCAGGTGCAGTCTTCCGGATGGTTGGATCCCAGAAAGCAGTCTCATAATCACAAACCCGTCTTTTAGTTTAGTCACTCCCAGCCGGCGACGTGCTTGAGCACGAACATCGTCGGTCGGTTTATTAAAGTCGACAGTATATCGGCTTCGCCGGCGCGTCCCAGCAACACGATGCCCAGGATGATAAAGGGACCGTACACGGCGGTCTGGGCGAGCCGTTGCTGTGACTCGGGCTTGGTCAGTTGGAGGAGAATATGAAAGCCGTCAAGGGGGTAGAGTGGAAGACAATTGAACACCGCCAAGCCGACGTTAATGGCGGTTCCGTAAAGGCAAAAGAGAAGAACGACGTCCCGAAGCTCAAACCTGCCGCTCACGGACGTCGGGCCGTCCGGCCACCAGTGGAGAACAGCACGGAGCAGGAGGGCCCACACAAGGGCTTGCACGAGGTTGCTCCCCGGCCCGGCCGCCGTCGTCACAAGATCACCTTTTCTCGGATCGTCGAAGTTCAGCGGGTTGACCGGCACCGGCTTGGCCCAGCCGATCGGAGCGAACAGCAGACAGAGAGTGCCCAAGGGGTCCAGATGCCGCAACGGGTTGAGACTGACTCGGCCCATCCTGTAAGCCGTCGGGTCCCCCATGCGGTAGGCAAAGTACGCGTGGGAAAACTCGTGCAACGTGAGAGCCAGAAGCACGATCGGCAACCGGACGGCTAAATCAGCAACATTGATGGAATCGAGCACCTTCGGTTTCCCATATTGATCTCTGCGCAGGTAATGCAAGCATCAGCGTTCGGCAAACGCCCGAAAAAGGGCCGTTCTGGAGAATAGACGCGTTGCATTCTTTGCGCAGAAATCAATAGACAACTCAAACATCAAGTTTTGTGGTTCATTGCCGGTCGCCGGCAACAAGCCGGGCAATGGGCTCAGGCATTGTCGGCAAAAACCGGTACGACGTAAAGGCCAGATCGGATCGGGGCCTCACCGAGCACTCTCTTCTGTCGCGACTGGTCTGCATTTTGCGCGCATGTTTCTGGATCGCAGAGCGCTTGGGTTGCGGCCCGTAAAAAGGCGGTCCGCCTTAGCTTGTATGACAAATGGCTGATCCAGAACCGGTGGTTGATCATCGAAACGCCCAAGCGGGCCGCCGTCCTTTCGGGTTTTCTCTCACTTGCGGCGCGACAACACGTTCACAGAATGGCTCATCCCGAAAGAGCTGACTCAACACGTGCCGTTGAATTGCCTTCAGCGATCGGGTTTGCCTCGAAGACGATCATACGCCTTCAACGCCCGCTTGCGCGCTTCGGCGTGGTCGATGACCGGCTCGGGATAATCGCGGCCAAGGCGAATACAGCATTCGGCAAGGTCGGCTGCCTTGGCGGCCCAGGGTTCGTGGACATGCTTGTCCCCCAAGCCGGCAATCTCGGGAACCCAACGCCGCACATAGCCGCCGTCGGGGTCGAACCTGCGACCCTGCAAGACCGGATTGAAAATGCGGAAATAGGGAGCGGCATCGGCCCCGCACCCGGCACACCATTGCCAGCCGAGCGTATTGTTGGCCAGGTCGGCATCCACCAGCGTATCCCAGAACCACCGGGCCCCCTCCTGCCACGGCACAAGCAAGTGCTTGACCAGGAACGACGCGACCACCATCCGCACGCGATTGTGCATCCAGCCGTTGTGCCAGAGTTCGCGCATACCGGCATCAACCAGCGGGTAACCGGTGCGGCCGTGTTGCCATGCCCGAAGGTGCTCAGGACTGCCGTTCCACGGGAAGCGCGCGAACGCCGGGCGGAGCGGCTCCTGCGGGGTGTGCGGAAAGTGAACGAGCAGATGGTGGGCAAACTCGCGCCACCCGAGCTGGCGCAGATAACCCGCGGCCTGCGTGGCGACCTTCGGTGACTTGCGACGGGTAGATCGCTTCACCGCGTGCCAGACCTGGCGAGGACTGACGTGGCCCCAGTGCAAATCAGGGGAGAGCCGCGAAGTACCGACCTTCTCCGGGCGGTCGCGGCCCACCGAGTAATCACCCAATGCGTTCTCAATAAAGCGGCTGAGTCGATGGCATGCAGCCCGTTCCCCGGGCGTCCAGTCTTTCGCGATACCGTCCGCCCATTTGACCTTCGGAAGCAGCCGCAGGTCATTCAGACTCTGCGAGGAGGGCCATCGCCGTGGCCGCGAGATTCTGCCCGGCGCGGGCTTAGGCAACTCCGGCTCCGGCGCTGCGAGGCAGTGCTTCCAGTACGGCGTGAACACCTGGAAAGGCCCGCCCTGTCGGTTGAGTGTGACGCGCGGATCGAAAAGCAGGTTGCCGTGAAACTCGCCGACGGATAGACCTTGCCTCCGGAGGGCATTCTCCACGTCCTTGGCGATCTGAACCGCCGCCGGCTCGTAGCGATGATTCCAGAAGACGGCCGTCGCCTTCGTCTCACGCACCAGGGCGACGAGCGATTCAACCGTACGACCGCTCCGGATGATCAACCGGCTCCCGCGCTTGCGCAGATCGGCATCAAGGGCGGCCAGCGCGTGGTGAAGCCACCATTGACTCGCGCCTCCAGGCGGCCAATCGCCCTCGTCTTCGGGCGACCAGATGTAGACCGGAATCACCGAACCACCCTGTTCGACGGCCGCCAGCAAGGCCGGGTTGTCCGCCAGCCGCAGGTCGTGCCGGAACCAGATGATGGAGGTCGCCATCGTGCACAACCGGAACAGGAGTCGTCGTTAGCTCGCAACGATCGTGGTGAGCACATCCTACACGGCCGGGCCAGTCTCACACCAGCTTCTTGGCCGCCGCCAAGGCCGCTTCGTAGTCCGGCTCCTGTGTGACTTCCTTGACCAGCTCGACGTATTGCACCTTGCCCGCCTTGTCGACCACCAGCACCGCCCGGGCCAGCAGGCGAAGCTCCTTGAGCAGCAAGCCATAGGCCGTCGCAAAGGCGGCATCACGGTGGTCCGAGAGCGTGCGAACGCGATCGATGCCTGCCGCTCCGCACCAACGCTTCTGGGCAAACGGCAGATCCATGCTGATGGTAAGGATCTCCACATCGTTCCCCAATGCGGCGGCCGCTTGGTTGAACTTCCGCGTCTGAGCATCGCAGACCGGCGTATCCAGGGATGGAACACACGACAGGATCAGCACCTTTCCGCGCAGCGAGCCGATCCGGACGGGCGACAGATCGTTGGCCAACAGCGTCGCCTCGGGCGCCGTGTCGCCCACTTTCACTTCGTTGCCTACCAGTGTCAGCGGCCCGCCTTTGAAGGTAACGATGCCCTTTCGTTCGGTCATGGTCCTGGGTCTCCTTTCATGCGATTGCACCGTGGACGCGGTTTTGCTCGGTGCGCTGCTGTCAGGGACAGCCCACCGGTCCACAGGTCAACCGATTGACGAGCTATTCTATAGCCCCCTGGAAGCGCGAGACCACCGCAAGCCGGTTTTCTCCCCAAATCGAGCCCACGGCTCCCACCAAGCCCCGTCCTCGGCCGCGAAGACCCGCAGGTTGGCTGTTCCGCCAGGGCAGATGGGGCTTTGCCCGATGATTCACTGAACCGCTGAACACGCCGACCACGCGGAAGAAGGACGCGGGAAGTCTTTCCGATTATTCAGCGTATTCCGCGGTTTATCTTCCCTACTCAGCCCCAAGAGGACCGGGAGGGCCGACGAGGGCGTCGGCCCCACAGTAGCGCCGACGCCCTCGTCGGCGATTCACTCAGCCGCGAAACCCTGATCAGGACGTGACCCGTAGCGCCGACGCCCCCGTCGGCGATTCACTCAGCCGCGAAACCCTGATCGGCACGTGACCCGTAGCGCCGACGCCCCCGTCGGCGATTCACTCAGCAGCGAAACCCTGATCGGGACGTGACCCGTAGCGCCGACGCCCTCGTCGGCGATTCACTCAGCCGCGAAACCCTGATCAG
>DAOOIV010000088.1 GCA_035384605.1 Phycisphaerae bacterium | reverse complement strand
GATGATCGCCCGGATCAGCCGCGTGCGCAGTTCCTCCAGATGCTCTCCCAACGTCATCCGAACGTCGTCGGGATTCGGGTAATCCGGATTGGTTCTGCGCCACATGGCCATGTATCAGGCTCTGCTCTGCCGGCCGGGCAGCGGTTATCTGTTCGCGGGCGCCTCAGAAGCCGGAGACCAAACGGCATCCCCAATCTTCGAGATAACAACCACGCCAACGGTCGACGTCGCGGTGCGATTCTAGGGACGACCTTTAAGGTGGTCAAATGATGACTCGTTTGCCAGCCCGTTGCGGCGTCGGTCGAGCGGAAACATCCGGCGGCATGCCGTTCTCACGAGAGGCGCCCGGCAATTGCCAGAGCCAGCGGGTTGACTACCAACGGCACAACCCGCCGAACGGCCAGGTCGTCAGCCAGGTTCAGAAGCTCAGCATGGGCGCACGCAAGATCCTGGGCCTCGTTGAGCCCCCAATATCGCCGGACGGTCAGATAGACGCTGAGCATTTGGGGCTGGTATTCGCCAGTGCGGACTTCGAAGGACGTGGTACGGCTCTTGATTTCCAAAAACGCCTGTGCGTCGCAGCGCGCGGAAAGTGCGATACCGAAATACGGCTCGCACTCGATGGTGTGGGCGCTGTCCTCTCCCAGTATGAAAGCGGCCAGCGGATGGTCGGCAAACAGGGTTTCTGCCACAAGCTGGTCATGGTTGCCGCTGTACTCCATATCAAAACCATAAACCACCTCCATGTGGTCGACGTCCAGATCGCTGAGCGTCAAATGGCAGGGCGCCTGTTCAAGCAGGAAGGCCGAGAAGGCGCGATTGTCCTGTGTCGAAGGCGGCGAAAAGCACCCGAACCGGAGGGCCCCGGGCTCAAGTCGAATCCAGTGACGCGGCGCGGTCTGCTCGCCCTGTTCGTCACATTCCTCGAGGATCAGCGAGTCGTCCTCTCGGCGACGAAACCGATTCAACAAGGGATACTGCCGACGGATCCGCTCAAAAAAATGCAGGACCGTCTCGCGTCCGAGGTTCAGGTCCAGCTTGAAGAAAAGTCGGCTGCTTATGTAAAACTCGTCGCACTGGGCTCCGAGGCTTGTTTTCATTGTCGTCTCTCCATCAGACGGCCGCGCTCCCGGGCGCCCGGCCGGTCCGACTGGCTTACCAAGACCCGATTATCGCAATTCGGCCGATCAAGTACAAGGGGGCAAACCATGACGGCGAGCGCCAGGCCCATGACATTTTGGGCGGTTCATCCCGAACCCCGCCCGCGAGAAAGAACCAGGCTCCAGAGCGACCAGACCCCAAAGGTCATTCCCTTACGGTCGGCCGGTCGGCTCGGCGAGCTTCGGTTGCAGTTCTGAAAGAGACCCTGAAGAAACCGTGGTGTTTCCCCGCCAAATGCGGACCGACGCCCCGGTCGCGCCTTGCATTTCGGCTGGAATCCTGGAATCATATGCAGCCTGCGGGATTCTCGGCGGCGTTGGCAGGGTCGGTTGGTTCAGCGGTAACAAGGTGCGATTCATGACACCGATCAAATCCGGATCCACGCTCGATCAGCGGGTGCGCACCGGCATTTTTCTCCTGATGTGCGTGGGCATGGGCGTCTGGTTCGCCTACGACGGCTGGGTGGGATACCCGGCCAAGAACCTCGCCTGGTGGGCCGACCAGAAGCTGCCTCGACGCCCGGGAAACCTCTCTACGAACCCCCTCGCGACAAAAGCGAACCTCAGCCGGATCGACGTCGGGACCGCCCCGGAACAGATCCGGCAATTGCTTGGGGAGCCCGCGCTGGACATGCCGCGGACGCTGACCTACGCCGGCACGGAACTGACTGTCGAGGTTAGAATCGACGAGAACAGCAAGGTGCTCGACGTTCAACTGACGCCCGTGCAGCCGGGCAAGTCCCCCCAGAACCCTGGCGTTCTGGTCACTCGCCTCCGGGCGGAGATGGTCAAGGCGGGAATGACGGAGGACGCCGTCCGTTCGCTGCTCGGCGATCCCGCATCGGTCGGCGATCGTATGATGTGCTACATCGGGCCGGCCGCCTATGCGGAGTATCACATCGTCGACGGGAAGGTGGCCGCCAAGCCCCTTATTCTCGAAAACGAGCATCGTTCAGAAAACTCGATTCTCTGGCAGAAGGGAATCGCCGTCTGCGTGGGGGCGCTTGCCGTCTATGCCCTGCTGAAGTTCTGGGCTGCGATTCGTTTGCGCGTGCTGATAGATGACGAGGGTATGTCTTACAACGGCCGGCGCATTTCGTACCACTCGATGACCCGGCTGAAGACCGACCAGTACAAGGACAAGGCCTGGGTGGACCTGGAATACCGCGACGGCGCGGCGGTGCGCTTGCTGAGGTTGGATGCGCTGGTGATCCAGCGGTTCAACGAAATCATGCGCGTGATCTGTGATCGCAAGGGCTTCGTCCTGCCGAGTCGTTCATCCGGCGACGATCAGTCCGACGGCAGCGGTCTGTCATGAAGCCCTCTGGGCGGTTCTGTCGTCGATTCCCTCGCTTGAGTCCAAGCTCCCTGAGGAGTATTCTCGTCGTGGTGCCGGCCCTGGTCGGCCCCCTTTCAGCGGTCGGCTCTGAACCGCGCTACCCCTCCCGCTCCGATATTCCCGAATGGTGGCGCAACACCCGTGCCTTCTACTGTCCGTGGGAAAACTCCGGGGCCGGCGCCAGCCTCATGAAGTTCAAGGCCCACCGAGACGAGGGCTTCGAGTCGTTCAACGACCTCGATAAGGTGCTCGACGATGCTCGCCGGCTCGGGACGAACGTTCTGTACCTGGTCGGCTACTGGGAGCCGGATTACGAACACAAGGCGGAGTACCGGCCGAAACTCAAGTGGGGAGGAGACACCGCTTTTCGCCAAGGCATCGAGAAGGTGCATCGCCTTGACGGGCGGGTCATCGTCTATCTCGAAGCATTCATCATCTCACGCAACACCGACCTTGGTCGCACAAAAGGGCCGCAATGGGCTATGATGGATGAGACGGGCAGATACTATCCGTACGACGGGACCGGTGACCGGTTTTACCTGATGTACCCCGGTCCGGGATCGGGTTGGACGGACTACCTCGTCGAGGTCGCCGCCCGGCTCGCCCGTGATTTCCGAATCGATGGCGTTCACCTGGACAGCTACGGGCTTCAATGGGGATGGAAAAACCACAATCCGGCCCATCCGGAAGGCCGGGATCCCGAGTCATTCAACCGCGGAGCGGTGGAACTGGTCCGGCGGGTGCGTGATGAGATGCGCAAGCACGTTCCGGATGCGGTGGTGATTCTGGAAGGCGCCGAGCATACCGCCCTGTTGGATGTGTGCGACGGCGCGCAGATCGAAAGCCTGGCGGTGATCCATCGCAAGCCGTGGGCCGCCCAAGGGCGGTATCCGGTTTTCACCTCGTCTTTCTCGATCGAGGAAATGGGGCGTATCCTGGACGAAGGCCACAACCTGGCCATCTCACCCTGGTGGTTGATGGCCCGGCCCGCAAGACGCGACGAGAAGACCCTGTTGGCACAAACGGACAAAAGGTCGCGGTTTGACCAGATCGAAGCTCTTCATCGTTACCACAACATCTTGCTGGTCAATGGCCGACTCCCACAGCCGGTGGCTGATTTTGATGGATTATCGCAAGGGATTCTCGAACACCTCAACCGCAACGGCTGGACAAGCCGCTTCAGCCACCCTCCGCTCGTCGAAGCGGCTCAACGATATATCGCGGCCTACAACCGCGACGAGGGTCGGCTCACCCGGGTACCTGCCGATCTGATCAGGCAAATGCTGCTCGCTGCGTCCAGCCGCCCCGCAGCCGCCAGCCGGCCCGGGTAAGGCCTCCGGTCGCTCACCACTCGAAGTGCGACGATAAGCCCCCTCGCAGAGGCCGTTTGCGCGCCTTCTTCTTGTCGAGCTTGGCTGCCTCGGCGCTCTTGAGAGGTGTCTTCTGCTCCGGTTTCATCGAGAGCGAGATTCGCTGCCCGGATACATCCAGTCTGACAACGCGAACCTCGACCTCCTGACCTTCGCTTACCACGTCGCCGACCGCCTTGACCCGCTTCTCAGACAACTCGGAAATGTGAACGAGACCCTCGACGCCTGGGGCAATCTCGACAAAGGCCCCGAAGTCCAGAACCTTCACGACCTTGCCCTTGACCTTCGCGTTGACGGGGAATCTGGCCTCCACCGTGGCCCAGGGATTCTCCTGGGTCTGCTTGAGACTCACGGAGATGCGCTTCTTCTCCGGATCAACCTTGAGGACGACCACTTCGATCTCATCGCCGATCTTCACCACGTCTGACGGATGATTGACGTGCTTCGACCAGCTCAACTCGCCGATCGGCAACAGGGCATCGACTCCTTCCTCAAGCTCCAGGAATGCCCCGAAGTCGGCCATACGCGCGACCTTGGCTTTCAATCGCCGATCCTTGGGGTAGCGAGTCTCGATTCCGTCCCAGGGGTTCGGTTTGACTTGTTTGAGACCCAGCGAAACCTTGCCGGTTTCGTGGTTGATCTTGAGAATCCGTACGCGGATGGGCTGGCCGACCTGGAGCACTTCGCGAGGGTCGCGTACTCGCCCCCAGCTTATGTCCGTCATGTGGAGCAGGCCGTCGACCCCACCCAGATCTATGAACGCTCCGTACTCCGTCAGGTTGGTGACCGTTCCACTGCGGATATCACCCTCGATCAGGCTCCCGAGAGCCTGGCGACGCCTCTCGTGAGCCTCCTTCTCCAGGTATTTCTTTCGGCTGACGATCAGGTCACAGGTTGTTCGGTCGACTTGGGTCACGATGCAGCGAACATGCTCGCCGATCAGCAGCGAGATGTCTTTCATCCGGTGTGTGTCGACCTGGGAGGCCGGAAGAAATGCCCGGGCACCACCGATGTCGATGTCCAAGCCGCCCTTGTTCATGCCCGTGACCACGCCTTCAAGCTCGTCACCGGGCTGGACGGATTCCCAGAAGGTCAACTCGTCGGCGTGACGCTTGCTGAGGACGACTCGGCCGGTCTGCGGGTCTTCCCGCTCGATGATCACCGAGACCCCATCACCATCCTTCGGCAGCGGCTGGCCGGCAAATTCGATCAATGGCACCGTGCCCTGACGTCCATCCTCAAGCAGGATAAGGACTTCTTCGGTCGTGACACGGGCAACTCGCCCCTGGTGTGCCGTGAAAGGCGATACTTCCGGCTGGGCCGCGGATACCTCGGATGCGCCCGCGACAGCACCAGCCGCGAGATGCTCGTCTCCGCGAGCCTTGCCCGCCTCCGCCTCGGGGGAGAAGTCCCTGGCCGGCACTGTTTCGGCCGGAATAGCCTCGCCACTCTCTGATGCCTGGGTGGAGGACACCTCGGGCGGCATCTGCAGCTCCCGAGGGTCCATCAGGGGCTCACTCATGGGTGGTCTCTTCTCGCTCACCTAGATATCAATCCCGGGCAGCCCGACCAAGCCTGTGAGTTTCGATCAACTACCAGGAACATGAACGGAACTACCTGAGCCATCATCTTGTCCGACCACTGGGTGTTGGTCAACCCCTGCCGGTATCGGTGCTCTCGCCGGTGCGTCGTGACCTGGCACAACGGTTTGGTCCAAGTTGGGCACCGAAGGGTGTTTCAAGTTTCCGCATTGAAAAGAATAGGGCTTGACTGATGGTATTCAGAGCGGTCGGATCAGACACTTGTTGCCTATGCTCACCGCCGTTTTCGCTTACGTTCCTGTGATCGGCGTTTTCGGCGAAGGTCGCGGTCACGGCGGCCCCGCGAAGAGTGATGCGATTGACCCCCGCGCTGCATGAGGCCGGCTTGGGTCTTCAGCCATTGCAGGGCGCCCGGCGTGGCCGCAAAGGCTGATCGGAGCTCAGAAGCGCAGACAACAGCTTCTTCACGGCTGCCCAAACTGTAGGATTCCGGTATCCCGTCCGGATCCTCGTCGGCCAGCAGATAGCCGGCCACATAGGGATTCACCTTGACTGCCTTCCTAAGTTCCATACGAGCGGACGAGCAGTCACCGCCCAGCCGATATGCCAGCAAGGCCCGGGTGTACGTCCAGTTGGCGGTCGGTTCGTCTTGGCTGTTCTTCATGAATCGAGCAGCTTCGGCGTCCAGACCCATCTTCATCAGCAGCGGCAGGTAGAGATACCGCACCCCCTGGTTGTCGCGGGGGTTCAGCCGCAGCAGCTCGCGGTAATGATCGAGCGCCTCCTCGTTTCGGCTCAACCGTTCCAGGCAGCCGGCCAAGCCCAGACGTGCCCGCATGTACGGCCGCGTGTCTGTGTGGCCCCAGAAATGGCCCGCGTCGTTTTCGAATCGCTCCGGTCCCAGCGCACGCTCGCCGGCAGCCAGACCTTGCGCGTACAATTCAGCAGCCTTGTTGACATCGCCCGTTCGTTCGGCCAGCAACACATAGGCGTCGGCACAGTCGGGGCAGGTCTCCAGCGCCTGGCGGGCCAGTTGAAGCCGGCGCCGCCCGATACTGTCAAAGGCCTGGTAACACAGATCCTGGGCTTTCTCCAGGGCGTTGCGAGGGGGAAACTGGCTGGGATCCATGGGTTTGCCGACAAACTCGCGCGAGATGGCCGCGTTGACCTCGTCGACATTCTCGAAGTGCTTGTTGGCTAGGAATCTGTCCATCTGGGCGTACATCTGCTCTAGCGCCCGGCGATCTGGCGTGAAGCCCCGGTCCATCAGCTCCTTGTGGCTTGGCGGCTTGAGCAGGTCGGGCAGCGACAGGGTGAACTCGGCCGGGCCGGCGGCGGTCTCCACTGTCAGGGTCCATCGGCCGGAATCGATTTGCGCCTCAGTGCTCCCTGCCAGTGCCCGCAGCAGACCTTCCAGGAAGGCTAGGACGGAGGCATTCGGGCGGATAACCTCGCCGCTCGGGTCATGGCACAGGGCACAGGGGTAGGCGGAATCGCCGGCTACCGGCAGATTGTGATCCTCCCAGAGATCCGCGTCACCCAATGGGAGTCTGGTGATGCCATCAAAGGTGAGGCACCATGCGCCGCGCTTCCGGGCGGCAAACCATTCACCTGGATCGTCGACACGATGCATCGCCCAAAGCTCTTCTGGTTTCGAGAAGAAACCCAGCCCGAAGGTGCGGCCGGAAGCTCCCAGCACTGCTGCGACCTGCATTCCAGGGGGCGGCTTGGGTGATTCAATGCGGATCAGGTCTTCGTCAGTCAGATGGTTCCAGGGGGCTGCCTCGTAGAAGGCCTTGGCTGCGTCGGCGAAGGCACGCATCTTCTCCAGGGTCACGCCTTGGCCGGAAAGGGCATCCGGCGGCGAAGGTCCACCCGTCATCGCCCCGCCCAGCGCATCCACAACCCGATCGAATACCGGCAGATGGTCTGTGCACTCAACCTCAATCCCGACCTCGGCGAGCAGTTCTTGCAGGTACTCAGCCAATGCCTTGTCGCGAACTTGCACCCTGCCGGGCCGATAGCCGCCAAGACAGGGGTCATCGGCAAACCTCACGAGAGCGTCCACTGCCCGCGAGAAATCGACCTCCTCTGGCCGCAGGAGAATCGGCTGACCGACCTTGTCAGCTTTGACCGCAACCCATATGGCGGCCCACGGGTGGTACGGTTTTGGGCCTTCTCCCGTAACCCATGAGTGCATGCGAATCAGGCCGCCTTGCCAGACCTCGTCCAAACGCTGCGGGACCAGTCTGAGTTGTTCGATTGGATCGTTGTCCATGGTAAAATCTTCCCACAGAAACGGGGTCGGGTCAACACGGACGCGGGAGGCCAACCTTTCGCTGCAGAGGCGGCCAACCTCACCCCTGCGCGGCTTGGCCGCGTTGAGACTTTGCCGGGCCGCCTCTGAGTCGCGAACGCCGACTCCTATTCGCATACATCTTGGCGGAAAAGGTTTGGGGTCTCAACTGCTCCCGCGTATAATAGAGGCCGACAAGACGCATATCCATCTGGCGGCAGCAGGGACCGCACATGAGGCAGGGTAAAGACCAGTCTGGCGCCGCCGCCGGCGGCGGTCTGCGAAGCCCGCGCGGCAGGAATGCTCAACCGTTGGCGGCAAAGGACAACCCGCGCGAGACCCAGAGCAGGCATTTCCTGCAAGCCTGCAATTACCCAAGAGCGCATTACCAAGCCCCGGGAACATACGCAAGACGATCGGGGCGATTCCAAATCATCGCCTCGTGGGCGGCTGTTTACCTGGGCATTCTGGCCGGCGGCGCGGCCGACGAACCCGTCGGCTTGATTGAGGATCGGGTGGGAGACGCGGTGGTGCGTCGGATGGATATGGGTGCGGACGGGCCGGTTGATCCTGATCACCATCGTCAACCCGACATCATCGCCGTGCGCATCTCCTGCTGGCAGCCTGACGTGCCTCATGAGGATCTCTTCACGGGCGCAGTCACGACATCGGGCGATTTCTTCCGCCTCGACATTATCTTCGATGGCCTGGTCAACCCGCCCGGCCCGACCGGCTGTTGCGGTTTCCCATTCGCGCCCTTCCAGTACGGCAATCATCCGGTGTTCGGCTACATTGAAATCGACATGGACGCCTCCAGAAACAAGAATACCGGAGGTGAGCTAGATCTGCCGGAATGGATGTACCTGGGCAACGCAGCGCGGTTCGGCGGTTTGCCGGTTGATTCCATCCTCGCGAGCCGTTGCGCTCGGGACGCCTCGGCCTTTGACTCCAACATCATGACCCCCCCGTTGGTCGATCGAAGCGGAGAGGATTTCCACATCGCGCTGCACGGCTGGGAGATCACCAGCGTCCAGGGACGGGTGTCGGCGGATCTCGTGTTCGGCCCGGGAGATGTGTGGCTGGTCAGTGGTCGGCTGTTTCCCCGGGCTCGCGGCTACGAACGCTTCAGCTTCGCTGACACCGGCGGCCATCCGGGCAGGTACAACCCCATCGTGCATCTGCGCTTTGCGCACAGCACAAGCGAGGACCGGACCACGGTCTCCCTGGTATATCCGCTCAATAACCGAGGCTCGGCCGCGCAGATGAACGCCGGCGTGGTTGAGCCTCTGGATGGTGATGCCGCCAACCAGAACAGCGTTCTGGAAGCACTTGATGACCTGGTGTTCAGTGCCGCCAACGCCCCACCCATCTGGCGGGATGACCCGGCATTTGCTCTCATCGCTCCATGGGCGTTGCTCGAACCGGTGCCCGAGAGCAATAGCGCGGCTCGATTCCTTGACCCGCTTCGATGGAGAATAACGGTCCTCGTCGGTGGCAGCTACACGGTCCCCAGCAACGACGTCCAATTCGTCTGGAGCGACGTCCTCCCCGACGTACGCCCCGACGATTTCAACGGAGATGGCCGGATCGACTGGCGAGATCGATGGCTTCTGGAACGTTTCATCCTGGAGCACGACGGCGCAGCCGAAAAGGACAAAGACGGGCGGATCAATTGTGTCGTCAGTCTCACGGATTTCGGGACGAACTTCAGCGTTTTCGATGTGAACTATGACGGCCGGGTGGACGTTGCCGACCTCCTCGCACCGCCCCAGTTCGGCCGAGTGCCGGGTGATCTCGATGGCGACGCGGACGTGGACCAGACGGATTTCGGCATGCTCCAGGCGTGCCTGGGAACGTCAGTCTCAGCGCCGTGCCTGGACGCCGACATGGATCTTGACCATGACGTTGACAGTGACGATGGGGCCGCGCAGGAGGCGTGCGCCAGCGGGCCGGGAATTCGGGCTGATCCGGGCTGCTGGCCGCCTGCAATCCTGTCGTGTCCGGCAACCGGATTGACTGCGGTTGGGCGGTCGGAGTAGGGATGCTATAAGGGAAAGAAACCAGTGAACGGCGCGCGAGATCCAACCAGGATGAGAAGAAGGGCCCTCACCCTGATGGAACTTGTTGTGGTTGCATCCATCACCCTCGTGCTGGCGAGTATCGTGCTCGTGTCGTTGGCCCAGGTACGTTCCACGACCAGAGGCTTCATCTGCAAAAACAACCTCAAAACGGTGGCGTTCGAGTTCGCTCAGTTTGCCGACGGCACGACGTCCCCAAACCGCGGTGAGAGCAACCGGTTCGGGCGACGCGGGTTCCGGATCGAGGATTTTCAGGAGAAACTCTATCACATCGATGAGTTCTGGAAGGGACCGAAGACAGGCGAGACTGAATACCTGGCGTCGGACGGACCTCTGATCTGCCCGACGGTCCAGGGAAAGCTGCGCCGCATGTACGGCCTGGCCTGTTCCGAGTATGCGGTTGGCCCGTCCAGGAACGTGAGCATCGGATTCAACATGCGGCTCGACCGGGCAAGCAGGCAGATTCTGTCGCGATGGGTGCTGGAGCCGGTGCTGCTGACGGATCGCATTTTGCAGCATATCTCGGTACCGATCGCCTTTGACGTGGACGGGTCCCTGGCCGATGACCTTGGTACGCCGCCCTATTATTCCGCGCCGCCGGCGGGCGATCCCGGCAAGTACGGCAGCGGCCGGTACTGGTTTCCCGGGACGCGCCACAATCAGAAGATGAACGCGGTTTTCGTGGGCGGCCACGTCCTCTCGTCCGGCAGGCCGGAGAACGAGCCCGGCTGGAATTGGCGGTACCAGCCTCCACCGAGCGGTTATTGAGTAAGACTCTGGATCAACGGCTGCTTTGCGGGCCGCTACCAGGTCATCGTGTGGGTACGAAAGACGCGCGCAAAAGGCGCATGGCTCTCACGGTCAGGTATTGTCGTGCAACTCCGTTGGAAGTTTGGCTGCCTTGTCCTGATCTATCTTCTGTCGCTGACGGCCAATCTCGTCATGTCCAGTTGGTGCATCGTGGTGTACTTCGATTCGGCCTTCCGCCGGTACGAAACCGGCTTGGACAGTGAACAGAGCATCCAACGTGTCCGCGCCCTGCTGCGGCAACATCGGGAAACCGCCCAAGATAATGGGCGGGGCGTGGACTTTGCCGCGGAAGGGCAGACCATCCAGCGTGAGTTGGCGGCGACGATCTCGAGACTGCGTGCGGCAGACGACTTGCCCTCACTGGCCGCGATCGCAGCAGTACTGGAGGAGTCAAGCGCGGGTCGCCCGTCTTCGGTAAGCGGGCCGGCCGGTCGGTCAGACCTCGACGTGGAGCAACTGGACCAACTGCTGGGACGGGCGGCCATGGAATTGGAGGGCCGGAGACAGCAGAGCGTGCTCAAAGCGGCGGCAACACAATGGCGGGTGATGCAGATCATTCTGATTAACGCGGTGTGCGGAGTCCTGCTCTGCCTGGTCGGCCTGATCTTCGTCCGGCGATGGGTGATCCGGCCGGTGGCCGCTCTCCGGACGGCAGCCCGGCACCTGGCCGTCGGAGATTTCAGTCATCGTATCGAAGTCAGATCTCGAGACGAGCTGGGTCTGCTGGCCTGCGAGGTGAACCAGATGGCTTCGAGAATTGCGGAGATGCAAGCCAAGCTCGTCGAGCAGGAGCGGCTGGCCGGGGCCGCCGAGATGGTCGAGCGTCTGGCCCACAACATCCGCAACCCCCTGGCCGGCATCCGCGGTCTAGCCGAGGCGACGAGCGCTCGTCACGTCGACGACGCCGAGACCGTGGAGTGCCAGCGCCGGATCACGGATACCGTGGACCGGTTTGAGAAGTGGCTTCGCGACCTGCAGGCGTCGGTATCGCCGATGACGCTGCACCCTCAACCCGCGGACGTCGGCGAACTGATCAGGCAGGCAATTACGGTGCTCCAGCCCATGCTCCAACGGAGAGAGGTTGCGATCCAGGTTGACGTCCCGACCACAATGCCGCCCGTGCATGTAGACAGCATGCATTTCGAACAGGCGCTGGTGGCCCTGCTGACGAACGCCGTGCAGGCCTCCCGGCCGGGTCAGACGGTGCGGGTAAAGGCCGGCCCCTGCCCCCACCGCCGCAATAGCTGGCAGCTGGTCGTGCAGGACGACGGAGAAGGAATATCCTCCGAGGTTCGTGACAAGATCTTTGCCCCGTATTTCACCACTAAGCGGGGAGGCACGGGAATCGGCCTGACCATTGCCGGCCGCGTCGCCAAGGCCCACGGGGGCGAGATCGTGGTCGACTCGACGCCCGGGCATGGCAGCCGCTTCGTGGTCATTTTACCGGATCAGACAGCGGAGGCTTGAATGGCGGACATCCTGATCGTCGATGACGAGGAAAACCTGTGCTATTCGGTGCAGCTTGCTCTCCATCGCGCCGGACATCAATGCCGCGTCTCCGACACGATGGCCGGCGCGCTGCGCTTGTGCGAAGATCGCCAGCCCGACCTTGTCCTGGTGGACGTCCAGCTTCCCGACGGCAACGGGCTGGATCTGATTCACCGGTTGCGGGAGCGCGAAGTCGATGCGCCCGTGGTAGTCATCACGGCGTTTGGGACCGTGTCCACGGCCGTTCAGGCGATGAAGCACGGGGCTGTAGATTTCCTCCAGAAACCGTTGTCCATGGAAGAACTATGCCTCGTCGTGGATCGCTGCCTTGAGAATCGGGCGATCCGCACCCAGCTCGATGCCTATCGCGAGACCGAGAAACGCCGCTTCGGCGAATTCCGTATCGTCGGGGAATGCCCACAAATGAAACAGGTGCTGGCGACGGCGAAGAAAATCGCACGGCTGCCTGGAGAGCCCGGAAGAGGCCTGTCGACCATCCTGATTCTGGGCGAGACCGGCACGGGCAAGGAACTCGTCGCCCGTTACATTCATCTGCACAGCTTGCGGCCTGAACAGCCGTTCGTGCATCTCAACTGCACCGCGATTCCCGAAAAGCTTGCCGAGTCGGAGCTTTTCGGCCACGAGCGCGGCGCCTACACCGACGCCAAAGGCGCGAAGAAAGGTCTTCTCGAAGTCGCTGACAAAGGAACACTCTTTCTGGATGAGGTCGGCCACATGCCGCTGTCCAGCCAAGCCAAGCTGCTCGTGGCCATTGAAACCGGCCGATTCCGGCGACTGGGAGGTCTCAACGAGCGGGTCGTCGATGCCCGTATCATCGCGGCCACCAACACCGATCTGGAAAGCCGGGCCCGGGCCGGTGAGTTCCGACTGGATCTCTTCTACCGGCTCAACGTCTTTTGCATCAGGTTACCGCCTCTGCGAGAACGAGGCGACGACGTGCTTGTTCTGGCCGACTATTTCCTGGAGCGCTTCTCCCGCAAGTTCCACAAGGATCCGATCCGCTTGTCCGGCGAGACCCGGGAAATACTTAAACGCGCTCACTGGCCGGGGAACGTGCGCGAGCTGGCCAACGTCCTTCAGCAGGCCGTGCTGCTCAACGAGTCGGGGATCATCGAGCCCTCGGCCCTCAACACGCGTGTGAGTGACGAGATCTCCCCAAGTGCTTCGAGAGAGTTGTGCTTCGACTTCAAGCGGGACGACTGCACGCTCGCATCGGTCGAGAAGAGATTGTTGCAGGCGGCCATCGCCCATACGAACGGCAATATCTCCGAGGCAGCCCGCCTGCTGGGCCTGACCCGAGGGGGCCTACGCTACCGCCTCGAGAAGCTCGGCCTCGAACCGGGTCCGTCGGCAGGGTAACACCCGACCGCGGTGAGCAATCTAATCCGTGCTGCGGGCGATGCGCCACACCTCGGCCGGACGCCGCTTCGCCTGCTGGCTCGCTTCCGGCTGAATGCTCGGCCAGTTGGCTGAGGACAGCCACCGCAGGTACCCTGCCCCGGAAAACGGGCCGGCTCGCGCAAAGTGTTATCGGTCATCGGCTTATATCGTTCATCGGGCAATTCTTCAGGCAGCGGTACGTAATCTGCTGTCGGTGTTCCCAAGAACGGGCGGCGCAGGGCCCCTGCATTGGCGAGCCGGTACCGTTTTGTCGGCTGAACAACTACAGGCCGCCCCGAGGAAATCCGGGCCCCGAGACCGGTATCTGTGGTTCTGCGAAGTGTGGGCAACCTCATCCACTGGAAGCGGAGGTCAACGATGAAGCGAGATACGATAGCATGGGCGCTGGGTCTGGCGATCCTTATCGACTTGTGTCTCTTGCCGGTGTTGTCCGCGGCACAGAGCTGCGAGGACCACGGGACGCGGGCAAGCAACACGGATCCGGTTTCCTCTGCGCAGATTCACAAGCACCGGGAAGGCGTGATCGTGCCCTTGGGACCGACGGGAAGCGCCACGCCGTTAACCTCGATCAACGTCACGGCCGAGGCAACCTTCTTCAGTTGCATGGTCCGCAATTTCATCGTGAACGTCCGGGCGGAGTTCGTTCTCGGGCCTCCCGATAACGAGTCAAACAACGCCTTCGCGGTGGCCTTCCCGATCACGACGCATGCGCTGTACGGCGATCACAACCGCTTCCGTGACATCACCGTCACCGTCGACGGCACGCCGGTATCGGCTCGGGCGGCGATGGACTACCGTCTCTGGAAGCTCGTGCAGAACGAGGTCTGGTACCAGGGACGGCTGGTCAACCACGCCATCCACCCCCTGCTCGCCGATGCGAAGGATTTGAACATCGTGGCTCCGCACTTGGTCGCCCGCGGGTACGACCTGGTCATCTATTGGCACGTTCCGGCGGCATCGATCAGCAACACCAGCCGCATGGTGGTCACGTACACGAGTAACACCGACGATTTCTCCAGTTGCTGCCACGAAGTTCGTGACCCAGCCTTGAGTTCGGATCCCCACCACTTCTACTTCGACCTGAGCAACGCCAGATACTGGCGGGGCCCGAAATCGTGCACGGTGATCTTGAAGGACTCGGCGACCGCATTGTGGTCTTCGGTGCCCGTGACCAACATGGATACGACGTTCACCGAGGATTCGATCATCCTTACCCGCGATCCCGCGGGCCCAGACGCGGAACTCGAAGACCTTGCCGTACCTGCCCAGCCTGCGGTATTCGGCTCGTTTCCGCGGCGATGGCCGATGCCCCCGCCGCCTGTCCAGACGTTCACTCTCTCCTGGCGAGGGGGAACCAGCGGCTTCATTGATCGTGCTGTCGTTGATCGGATCGAACCGGTGGGCGGCATCAGGGTGAACGCCAAGCTGCCTATGACTTTGAGCAAGGAACATCCCTCTGAGACGTTTCTGGCGTCCTTCATGCCGCCGATCGCGGATCTGGCGTACATCGACGTATTCGGCTGCGGCTACTCGGGTCTGTACGCCAATGGCCTCTATTCGGCGTGGCTGCGCATCCCAATGAAGGGCAAATGCATCACCGGTCACGATCTGGCGGTCAAGAACCTCAGGGTCATTCCGCCCGGCAGTTCCTCCGAAGGCTGGGCCGTCCGCGCGACGGTGGCCAACGTCGGGGTGTTCACCGAGCCTCTCCTGGTAACGGTTCTGGTGAACAACCGTTTCGTCAAGACGGAGGGTTTCCGTAGTCTACTGCCGGGCGACGTCGTTGACTTGACGATCGGCGTGGACTGGGCGTGGGAACTGCCCGCCGAGGTGGAAGTTGAAGTGGAGCCCGCACCCGGCGAGGTGAACCGCATGAACAACGCAGCGGCGACGTGTTTTCCGGCGCCTCCTCTGCCCCGGCACGCCAATTTCGTCCTCCAGCCCGATGAGAGCAACGTTCTGCTCCGGCTCGATTCGGGCCTGACCGTTCGATCGAAGCTGCTGGGAGCGATCAAGCTGTACCTTGGGGATCCCAGCGTGCCTGTACCGTTCATACCCGGTGTGATCGGCCTGTCGGTGGACGGCGCCGACCTGATCGCGCCGTTCTTCTCGCCGACGTCATCGACCGGCGACGTGCCCGTGCCGCTGTATATGTTCCAGTCGCCAAAGGTACGTTCGACCGGCCACTGGAACACGATTACGGGAGAAATCCGGTTCGAAATGTACCTCGTGACGCCACACGGCCCGGCGCCGGCTCAACAACCCACGATCTGCTCGGGAAGGCTGGTCAATACCGGGCTGAGTGTCACCGGTCTGAGCTCCGAACCGACGGCCATCCCCAAGATGATCCTGGACATCTATGCCTACGAGGGGCCTTGGCCGCCGCAGCCGGACGTCTGGTTCTCCACCGAGGTGGGATTCCATGCCGGCCGTCTGGACCCCAACCTGGATAACACCATCCGGTACATCAGCGCGGGCGATCTGCTGAGCCGGCGGGGGCACGTCGTCCGAACAAACCGGGAGCTCACTCAGCATCTCGGAATCATGCCGGCCGTTCCGGACCTCGGGTTGGATGCGGTTGTCGTCGGGCCTCGGCGCGAAATCTGGTTCTCCTTCGAGGAGCAACTGAGCCCCATCTGGAGCGAGACACTTGCCGTCTGGCTGAAACACGGCGACCTGCTTTCCGATCGTGGCTACGTCGTGGCCACCAACGAGCAACTCGTTCGAAGGTTCGGGCCCATGCCGGTATCAGGCGACTTTGGGCTCGATGCGGCCGTCCGAACGCCGACTCGGGACCTGCTGTTCTCCACGGAAACGGACTTCTTCTCCGAGACCCTCGGCGCGAGGGTCGGGCACGGCGACGTTCTGTCCAGCCGAGGGCGGATCGTACGCACCAATCGGCAGTTGTTGGCCAGTTTCAATCCGGTTGGCCCGGTGGTCCGCGATCTTGGTCTCGATGCCCTTGTGCTCCGGCCATTCGGGGAAATGTGGTTCTCCACTGAGGAGGGGTTCATCGACGCCAACCTCGGCCCGATCTCCGACGGAGATCTGCTCTCGTCAGCGGGATACGTGGTGGCCAGGAACCTGGACCTGCTCAAGGAGTTTGGCCCGATTGAAGACCTGGCCAACTTCGGCCTGGACGCCGCCGGCGCGATCGTGCCCTGGAGTACTTCCGATTTCGACCAGGATGGCGACGTTGATGAGTCGGACCTGGATAACTTGACCCGGGCCGCCAGCGGACCCGGCATCCCCAGCCCGAATCCCGAGGCCGGCGACTTCGATGGAGACGGCGACGTCGATCAGGTCGACTTCGGAATCTGGCAACGATGCTACTCGGGCCCCGACCGTCTTTCCGACCCGGAGTGCGGCGCCGACTGATCGGGAAGTCAAGCACAGTCACAGCAGCCGGTGAAGTCTGGACATCCGGTCCTGTTCGTGTCCCTGCGCAGGCGCGGGGCTTTCAATTCCGTCCGGCGGTCGCCCCTGTACCTTTGCTTTCCTGATGCCGCTTGTACAATGCGGTCATGCTGACCCACGTCTCCTCACTCATGTTGGCGTGCTGGACCGTCGGATCCCCCTCTGTCATCTCCATTGAGGCTCCGCAGACCATTGGGCAATACGAGGTGGCCGAGTTCGTCATCCGCAACGACGAACCTGTCAGCGCGAATCCTTTCACCGAGATTGATGTGACCGGCACGTTCGGGTGTCCGGGCGGCAGACACGTGGTTCGGGGCTTTGCCGACAGCCAGGACGGCAGTGTCCTGCGATTACGATTCTGTCCCGATCAAGCGCCGACTCTATACGACTACACCATCAACGTCGCCTGGCCGGGCGGTGGTCGCCGGTTCACAGGCCGGCTGCAATGCGAGCCTTCAAACCGACCGGGACCGGTGGTCGTTGACCCTCAGCATCCTCGTCACTTCATTCGCGCCGGTTCTCGCGAACCGTTTTACCATTCGGGCTACACCGCCTATCATTTGCTCGACCCCAGCCATACCGACGGACAGATTGACGAGTTGATCAAGTACTGCGCGGACGAAGGCTTCAACAAGATTCGTTTCCTCCTGGTCGGTTATCCGCGAGACACAGGCCGTCAACCGGCTCAGACGCAAGGCGAATACGGCGTGCCCGACCCGTTCAGGGCGCCAAACTATGGTGCGCCCCCAGGTTCGGTCAACGCCCTGCCGGCATGGCTCGGCGAGCCCCATCGCTACGATTTCGCCCGCTTTCATGTCGCCTATTGGCAACGTGTCGATCGTGCGATCAGGAACATGCGCGAGGCGGGCATCCTGGCAACGTGCGTCGTGACGATCGAAAAGCAGGGTCTGCCGCGCGAGTACGGAGCATTGACGGAAGCAGAGTATCGGTTGTACCGCTATGCGGTCGCTCGCCTGGCGGCTTTCGACAACGTGTGGTGGGACCTCGGCAACGAGCACAACGAGTATCGCGACCCGCACTGGGCCGAGACCATGGGCCGCTTTGTCAAGCAGGAAGACCCATACGACCGGCTCGTTTCTGCTCACGCCTACGCCGATTTCCCTTATGCCGAATCGAGTTGGGCCGACTTCATCATCACCCAGCAATACGGTGACGAGCGCGAGGTTCACGACTGGGTCCTCAAATACGCAAACGCGGCGAAACCCTACATCAATGAGGAGTATGGCTACGAGGGCCAAGGCGTCCGCAGCCAGAAAGGCAAACCCGATGCCCCCGGCCACGGCCAGAGCCACGGTTGGGTCCGACGCTGTGCGTGGTCCATCGCCATGGCCGGCGGCTACTCGACATACGGCGATTGGAGCCGAGGAATAAGTTGGTTCTACATGGGTCGGCCGGGACCGGGCCTGGCCGCGCGCCAACTCAAACACCTTCGCCGTTTTTTTGAGGGTCTGCCCTTCAACCGCATGACTGTCCACGACGAGCTGACGACACAGGGATTCTGTCTGGCGCTGCCCTCGCAGCACTATGTGTTCTACCTGCCTCGCGGCGGCGAAATAACCATAGATCTGTCCGCGGTTCGGGACATGCGGCTGACTTCGCGATGGTTCGACCCACGTACGGGACAATGGCGGGAAGGCCCCGCCTTGCAGGGCGGCCGGTCTAAGCTGATCGCACCAGACAGTGATGATTGGGTCCTGCTCGTCCAGAGGGAGATCCCTGCGAGCACTGCGGTATCTGCGGCCGTCAGTCCGACCTGGGTGTCCGGAAACCGGTACCGCATTCCTCTTTCAGTCGACCCGCGAGGCGTCGTCCGGTCCTGCTCGCCGGCTTGCGCCGACATCGACTTTTCCCAGGCACTGCGAGATCTGCAGGCCGGCGGCTCGCTCGACGAGGAAAGCATTGAAATCGTCGGTTACGACACCTCGGGCCTGCCGGCGACGTATGACCCGTCCGCAAGCGGCAGCGAACGATTCCTGCTGCCGTGGCGACTCGAGCAGGATTACGGTATCAGTCGGACGACGCTGCGTTTTGTGATGCCTTCTCATGAGTGCATCCAATACGAGGTGTACTTCGACACGAAGGATGCCCGACAGGGAACCGTCCGCAGTTTCCCGGCGTCGAGGGCGACGGCGACTGGTTCTGCCTGGGGTACGGAGCCCGCGAGATAGCCGCCGGCAAAACGGACGCTTTCTGTGACCTCGACAACGACGGCGACCCGGACCTGTTCAAGGCAACCGTGGAACCGTTCATTTACTGTTACGAGAACGTCGGCGACAATCGCTATGTCGATCGCGGCCGGATGACATCCGACGGCAAGCTATTCATCCTGCCGCACGACCGTAGCAACCGGAGTTGGGCCGTGCTGGCGTTCGATGACTGGGACAGCGACGATCTGAACGACTTCATCGCCTGCGAATTTGAAAACATCGTGTGGCTCAATCGAAACGTCGGTCCGGGCGGACCGGGAAAGCCGCCGGTCTTCGCGACGACGCAGGGAATCGCGATCCTGAAACCGTGGACGGTGCAGATGACTTCAGGAGCCCAGGCGACGGATTGGAATGGAGACGGCGATCTCGATATCGTGACCGGCCAGGGACACGGGGGCACGGGTCTGCGGTTCTTCGAGCGTGACTACCTTAATGACACTTTGAGAGGAACACATCCCCGGGTGACCGTTGGCAGCGCGGAATGGAGAAGCGGTTGAAGGCCGCCGATCTCAAACCGCACACTCGTTGTACAGGTCATGCAGGACCAGGACCATGGAGGACTGCGATGCAGCGGAGAAACGAAATGAAGCGGCGGACGTTCCTTGCGCGAGCGGGCCGGGCGGGTCTGGGAGCCGCCACAGCACACTGGATGGCAACGGCCGTCAACGCCCAATCACGGCCGGCCGGGGCCAACGAGCGAATCCGTCTCGCCTTCGTGGGCACCCGTGGCCAGGGGCGATTCAATCTCGGACTGTTTCTCAAGGAGCCCGACGTTGAGGTTCCCGTGGTATGCGACGTGGACCTCGTCGAGGCCGAGAAGGCCCGCGAGCTGACCGAAGATAAGGCTGAGGTGGTGCAGGATTATCGACGATTGCTCGAGCGCAAGGACATCGACGCTTTCGTCGTCTGCACCCCGGACCACTGGCATGCCATTATCACCATCGAGGCCTGCCAAGCCGGCAAGGATGTCTACATCGAAAAGCCCATGACCCTGTGCGTGGCCGAGGGCCGACGAATGATCGAAGCGGTCCGCAAGCACAACCGCGTCGTCCAGGTCGGCACTCAGCAACGCAGCGGAGAACACTATGCCGAGGCCGCCCGACTCGTCCAGAGCGGCGGCTTGGGTAAGGTTTTCCATGTGTTCACCTGGTACGTGAACAATCGTTGGCCCGGCGTCGGCCCCCCTCCCCGAGAGCAGCCGCCTGCTACGCTCAACTGGGACATGTGGCTGGGGCCACGCCCGCTCGTACCGTACGATCGCTCCCGTTGCTCTGGCTCGCACCGCTTTTACTGGGACTATGCTGGCGGCCAGATGACCGACATCGGAACTCATCACATGGAAACCATTCACTGGTTCATGAACGCCAGAGCCCCCCTTTCTGCCGTCGCCATCGGCCAGAAGTCCATGAAGAACGAACCCTTCGACACGCCGGACACGTTGAACGCTTTGTGGGAGTATCCCGGCTGGACCCTCGAGTTCGCCATCCGCGAAGCCAACGCTTACACCAGGGAGGGCAGTATGTACGGGATCCTGTTTCACGGGAGCGAGGCCACCCTCTACATCGACCGGGCGGGCTTTGAACTGACGCCGGAGAAAGGAAAAAAACCGGTCCAGGTGGTGGGCACGCCGCGCAAGCAAAACTACCTGCCCGAAGCCCTGAGTGCCCGCCACATTCGCAACTTCCTCGACTGCATGCGGACCCGACAAAAGCCCAACACCGACGTCGAAGCCGGCCACCAGGCGACCACGGTCACGCACCTGGGCAACATCGCGTACCGCACCGGCCGAAAGATCCGCTGGGACGCTGACAGGGAACAGATTATCGACGATCCCGAGGCCAACGAGCTGCTGACGAGAACCTACCGGCCGCCCTATTTGCTGCCGAAGGTTTAGAGCCCCGCGATGCAGGCCGGACGGGCGGAAATGAGCAATGGCGAATGTGGAATCGTGAAACGCGCGCCTTGCCCCGGCGCTCGCGGATCCTTGATCGCCATATCAGATCGAGACCCGGGCAACGGCGCGCACGCCCCTCCTTCCCTCTATTCGCGGTCGACAAGGACAACAGCGGCCGCGACGGCCCGATCCGTCGAAGACCTTATCGCTGCTGAATTTCAGCAGGCCAATTCAGACCGGTCGGTCGGACGTTCATGCTCGACGACGCAGCGAGATCAATCCGCCCAGACCCAGCAGAACCAGCGTCGTTGGTTCTGGCGTGAGGGACATATCATCAACCCAACAGGCGACGCCGGACATGTCGGAGCGGTCCCACCGATTGATCCGGACCACGTCGACGGCCTGGGAATCCTGGCCTCCATCCAGGTCACCCCATTGCAGGGTGCCCAGCGAGACTCCATTGAAGAAGAACTCGCTGTACCCGTCGTTTCCCGTCCCCGGCATGATCTTGACTTCGCAAAGGTCCCACCCGCCCGTCAAGGCGACGGGGTTGAGCACACGGCCGGTGCCTCTGATACGCGGTCTGATACCAGTAGCCCCGCCGTACCATCTGCCCATTGAGTTGTCGCTCGCTCCGCCTTGGATCTCGAGGCTCCATGCGCTGCCCGCTGCCGTACTCTCCAGACTTCCCTTGACATACATCCGATGCCAGATCTCGCCGGTGTAGCTTTCACCGACGTGACTGGACCAAATGCTGCCCGGACCCGCGGTGATCTGCACTGAGTTCGGCGACGAATGCCATACGTCGTTGGTCACCTCAATCACCCCGGCGTTACCGCTTCCCCACCAATTCCCGCCGCTGACGTCGGACAAGCCCCCCCGGCACGTAGCTGTCAAACGTCTCGATCCACGCCATGGCCGGCGAGGCCGCCACCACCAGCAACGCGCACATTCCCAATGCTTTCATCGGATCCTCCTTCCTGTTCTGCATTCGCACGAACACAATGAACACGCGTTTCCGCGCACGACGGGCCCAACGCCCGTGTGCGTCTGCGGCCTCATACTGTTTCAGCACAACCCGGTTGACACCTCACGGCGGCCGGCGCGCTAACCTCGGGATAGATAGCAGGTAGCTCGGACACACACGGATGAACCGCTGCTACTACGATGTGAAACGGGGACGCTCTCTCTGCCCCTCGGTTAATCCCCTGCTGCGTGGTCTTCCGTTCCCGACCATGGCCCGCCGGATCCCGCCGATGGTTCTGAGTATAGATGGCGTGTGGGGGAATTATGAAGAAAAAAGTACATAATTGCGACGGTGTTTTTGAATCGCCAAGTCCGGTGCCAAACCGCCCGAAACGGATCGGATAAGGGCAATTCGTGGCTGGCCGAGGACCCGGAGGCGGTGGTTCACTCGGAGGCAATACCATATCGAGAGCATCGCGAGAAGATCGCTCGAAGCGAGCCGTGGAAGATGTAAATGTCGCCCACACGTACCGTTGGTCTCTTCCGTCGCGACTGGTGCGCATTTTGCGCGCATGTTTCTGGATCGCCGGGTGCCATGCCCACGGCTTTGCCGGGTGCCATGCCCACCGCTTTGCCGGGTGCCATGCCCACGGCTTTGCGTGGGCATGCGGAGGTAGGACCGCTCGCCCCGGAATCCTTTCCGGGCCGCACTCTCGTCCGCTCGGCCCGGAATCCTTTCC
>DAOOIV010000087.1 GCA_035384605.1 Phycisphaerae bacterium | reverse complement strand
ATGACCGTGAAGCACATGTCGGTCTCTTGATCGGGCCGAGGCAGGGTCTCGAAGAGACCTCGCAAACCGGCTGAAACCGAGTCGGTATCGGGCGGTGCGGTCTCGACCATGTAATGATAAACCGTCGCAGTCTTGAGACCGGTGAGCTGGAAGATGTGCGTGAAGTCTCTTTCCGCGGACACCGCCGTCCACGGTGTCTCGGCGGCGTCGGACAAGTCCTCCTTGGTGCCGAACCGCACCCGCGCTCGCCCGTTCGTGCCCGGTACCGCTCCCTGCAGATCGTTGACCTGAACGTCTGCGGGCAATGTCGTCAGGCCTTTCAGGACAATTCCATCGCGCCGCTTGGGCTCGGCGGTCAGTCGCACCCAAACCAGGGCCGAGTCCTGTGAGACCTCTCCGAGCTTGACGCCGCTGGCCAGATACGGGCCGTTCGCCGGCGCCGGCCCGGTCAATGCCATTGCTCCGATCATCACCGCGACCAATCGCATGTTCTCTACCTCATTTGTTAAGCCATTGGTGAATCCTGTCCATCCGCGCGCTCGACGGCGGGTGCGTCGAGAAGTAGCTCGGAAGCTCGTCCGAGCCGTCACCGGCGCTGCTCAATTTGCCCAGGACCGCGGCACCGGCCAGCGGGTTCATTTCGGCGCTGAGCAATAGCCGCACTGCGAAGCGGTCGGCCTCTGTTTCCTGCTCTTGCGAATAGGCGTTTTGAAGAAGCTTCAGGGCCGCCTCCAGAACGGCCTTGTTCATCATCCGGGCCGCCAGGCTTGCCCGCGACGCTACGTTGAGCAGCGTGCTGCTGAGCACGCGATCCATGACATGGCCGCGGACAACGTGGGCCATCTCATGGGCCAGCACGAAAGCCAGTTCGTCGTCTTTCGTCGCGCAGATCTCCAGCAGCGGCCGGGTGACATAAACAAAACCGCCGGGTAAAGCAAAGGCATTCGGTTGGGGATCTGCCAATGCGCTGAAAGAGAACCGGCGCTCCCGTTTGGCGAGTCGGTTGACCAGCCGGCCACCTGTTTGAGCCAGAATCCGCTGCCAGCGTGGATCAGCGTCAAGTTGCCCCGACCGGGCAATGGCGCCGGCCATGTCCCGCCCGACCTCGAATTCCGCCTGGATCACCTCGGCTTGCGTTCCGGTCAACGAGCGCAGCAGCCACTTGGCCTTGCGAACGTGCGGGCCTGCCATTCGCCCCAGATTTCGAAAGAGACCGGCCAACGTCAGCCCTCACATTTCGCCTGCGGCATGACATAGCAGTACGCTTTGTACTGATACTCGCTCCAGGCCTGTTCGGCCGGCGGGTGTCCAGGGAACAGCGGAATATTGCGGGGAACGAACTCTACTTTCACGCGGATGACCGAGCGGCCCTCGGTGGCGGAGCGCGGCAGCAGGAACTCATCCTCCCGCCAGCGGCGATTCGAGGTCTGCACGTAGTGCTCGGCCGCTCCCGTCTCGGCCTTGGGATTACTGTAGACCACGGTGTTCGACCCGGCCGTATACCACATGCCGACCTCGCGCCACTCGGCGCCGGCCTTGTGGTCGGCCACGAAGACCTTGGCACATTGGTTCGGGAAGCCGTAGTCCATCTTGCGACGGAGCATCACCCCGATATTCCGCGGGTCCAGTTTGAGCGAGAACGTCGAACTACCCTTGGTGAAGCGGCCTTTGTCGGTGGTCTCGGGAAAGATCTCCTTGCCATCCAGGTGATCGACGCCCCACTCATAGCGCGAGCTGAGCGTCTGCACCGGCGAGGCCTGCGGCGAATCGTAGTCGTGGCGCCGTTCGTCGTCCGTGTCGCCGACGTTGAAGGTGTCCGTGAGAATCAAGCAGGGCTGGTTGATTCCGTACCAGAAGGTTACCGAGCGATAGTGCTCGGGCATGTTGTTTTCGCCGCCGTGCTCGAAGGTGATCCTGGCGTTCCTGCCGAAGGGCATCAGGTCGCTCAGCAAGAACCGGTAGGCCGATTGAATCAAGTCTTCGGGGTCCTTGGCCTCCTCCTTTCTGCGGCAGCCGACCGGATGACCGGCAAACGGGATGGTCATGTTACGTCCGCCCCAGTAATCGCCGCCGCCGCCCCATTCTTCGGTGCCGGTGCCCTGAGCCTGCGGCGAGTTGCTGTCGTCGAAGTAGAAGCGCGGGTCGCCCTCAAGCGTCCGCAACTCGGCCCGGTCGGAGAAAATGAACGAAGTGCCCACGAAGTGTCCGCACCAGTCGCCGCCGCCCTCGACTTGGGTGGTGTCGAGGAATACCAGATCGTGGCCGGGTTTGGGCTCACCGTGATCGACATACGTCGCGTGGAAGTAGCCTACCCAGTTGGCCGGGTCGGTGTAGTTCTGGCATTGGATGCTTGCCTGCAGGTCATTGATTGCCAGCTCGGGAGCGGCTTGCAGCGCAAACCGTGCGGAGCGATGAAAGGGCATCGGGAAATACATTGAGAAGCATACCTGTCCGTCGCCGAATCGGATGTTCACCGGGAACGCCTTGACCAGGTATTCCCGATTTTCGCGGTTGAACATCGAGCCGGTCCCGAAAAGGAGCTTGACCGGGGCATTGACCGACGCATGCTTATTGCCGTCCCAGTAGATGCGAAGAAACGCCTCACCGAGAGCCTTGGCCTGGTCTTGGCTGATCGTCAGTCTGAAAGCCCGGACGGTCTTGGCCGTTGTCCCGCTGAAACTGAAAAGGCTGCGGGTCTGGCCGGCGGGCACGTTGATCGCTGTCCTGGCCGCGTAATCCGAACTGCCCGCGGCGATATCCGTCCCGCTGCGATTGATCAGATCAAGCACGTCGGCGGGGGGCACGTCCATGTTCCAGCTCTTGATCGGCCGGCTGAGGTTCGGGGCGTCGGGGAGAAACTTGTGATAGATGTAGTAGCCGGTGCCGTAGTGCGTCCGCCCGTAAGCCAGCGTGAACGATTGCTCGAAGGGGATGGGCACCCACATCAGGTCCGCGCCCTTGGTGATCGACCAGGTCCAGGTCAGCGGGTGGGGGAACTGCTCCCGGGGGATGAACACTGAGTTCTCGACCGGATGGTCGGGGTCAGCGGTGCTCGATTCCTGCACGACGTAGTCCCGCCCGTCCACGGTGTAGTACCACGGGCTGCCGTGCCAGTGGTTGGTGCGTTTGAAGGCCAGAACTCCCTTTCCCATGAGATCCAGTGAGACGTTGCGGTCGTCGGCCAACTGGTAGAGGAAGTGGCCGGCGTCGGCGGCCTCGTTGGCCCCGCAGCGGTCGTACGTACTGGTCATGTAAGTCCGCTGGCCGATTCGCAGATATGCCCAGCGGTCCCACATGCGGAAAGCGTCCAGGCCGACAGGTATGACCGGGGGCTCGGTCGCATTCGTCAGCGTCAGGTCCCCCGGACCTTGGCTGCAGCCGGGAAGGGCCATTGTCAATGCCAGTTTCAATAGCGTCACTGAAGCAGGCCCGACCAGCTTCATTGTAAACCTCCCACAAGCGGGCAACTGTGCCGACTGCTTTGCGAGCGGCGCGGATAAGTGTGGCTTACCGCCGCGCCGCATGGTACATTGCTCCACCAGACCAATCAAACTGCATATACACCGGTCATAAGGAGTGCCAAATGCGTAGGACCGTTTCGTCAACCGGATTTCACACTATCTGTACCGTGATCCTGGTTGGGATGACCGCTACTCCGTTGAGCCGGGCACAGGCCAAGGCAAGCGAGCGCCCCAACGTGCTTTTTATTGCGGTAGATGATCTTCGCCCCGATCTTGCCTGCTACGGGGTTAAGCACATTCATTCACCGAATATCGACAAGCTGGCTCGCAGCGGCACTGTGTTCACGCGGGCCTACTGTCAGCAGGCGGTGTGCAGCCCCTCGCGGACCTCGCTGTTGACCGGGCGACGGCCGGACACGACCAAGGTGTACGACCTGCAAACGCATTTCCGAATCCATCTGCCCGACGTGGTCGCGCTCCCGCAGTACTTCAAGCAGCAGGGATACCACACGCAGTCGATGGGCAAAATCTACCACGGCGGCCTCGACGACCCGCAGTCCTGGAGCGTGCCGTCGTGGTTTCCAAAGGGGCAAGGCTATCACAAGCCGGAATCGCTCAGGGCCATCGAAGAGACACGGTCACGTCTGAAAGCGGAGGGCAAGCTATACAAAGAAGAAGTCGTCCGGCGAGACGAAAAGACGGGAACCGTCCTGAAGATCAAGCGAAGCGGGGAACGAGTCCGTGGTCCGGCCTGGGAGGATCCCGACGTCGCGGACAACGAACTGGCTGACGGAATGGTTGCGGACAAAGCTATCGAAGCGCTGCGTCAGATCAAGGACAAGACTTTCTTCCTGGCCGTGGGCTTCTACAAGCCGCATCTGCCGTTCATCGCCCCCGCGAAGTACTTCGACCTGTACCCGGCCGCGGGTATCCGGTTGGCGGCCAACCCTTTCCCTCCGAAGGACGTGCCACATGTGGCGCTCCATGATTTCGGCGAGCTGCGTTCCTACAGCGATATGCCCAAGGTCGGGCCGGTGTCGGAGTCAAAAGCTCGCGAACTGGTACGCGCCTACCAGGCGGCCAGCAGCTTCACGGATGCTCAGATCGGGCGGGTGCTCGATGAACTCGAGCGGCTCGGGCTGCGCGACAAAACGATTGTTGTGCTGTGGGGCGATCATGGCTGGCACCTCGGCGAGCACGGCATGTGGTGCAAGCACAGCAACTTCGAGGTGGCCACGCGCGTGGCGATGATTATCTCCGCGCCGAAGCAGAAGACGGCCGGCAAGACGACCGCCGCCCTGTCAGAGTTCGTGGACATCTATCCCACGCTGTGCGAACTGGCGGGGCTGCCCCTGCCCGCGGGCTTGGAGGGAACCAGCCTTGTGCCGGTGATGAACGATCCCGATCGCCCGTGGAAGAAGGCCGCCTTCAGCCAATACCCGCGGCAGAAAGTCATGGGTTACTCGCTCCGGACCGACCGCTACCGCTACACCGAGTGGGTCGAGCCGGGCCAGGAGCCGGTCGGCGTCGAACTGTACGACCACCAAGTCGACCCGGACGAGAACTTGAACCTGGCGAGGCTTCCTGAGAACAAGGAACTCGTGGTCAAGCTGAGCAAGATGCTCAAGGACGGTTGGCGAGCGGCGAAGCCGGAATAGGGGATTGGTCTGTTAGTCTATTAGTTGGGTAGTCTGCTGGATGGGAGCCGAGAGAGGCGCCTCGCTCGGTCCGACTGACAACTGATTACTGAAGACTGACAACTGGTTTTCTATTTGTCCCCGCTCGGGCGAGTTGACGGAGCAACGTGCTTTGCAGGGTGCTCCCGCGTGTATGCCCTGAACGCCATGTACGACTTGCGAGGTTTGAGGTCGCGGTCGCACAGTCCGAAACCCGGTTCGCCGGCCGGGTCGGTGATCGACAGGTAGTTGGCCATGGTGACATAGTAGTACTTCGGGTCATTCAGCTCGCGGAGAGTCTTAACGATACGACGGCTTTTCTCGTCTTCGTCCTTCATGCTCCAACCCCACTCGCTGATCCAGATGCCCTTGTGGCCGTCGCCGTGCTCGACCATGACGCGGCGGGTGTCCTCGATGGCCCTGTGGTGCAACGTGCCCTTGCTGTCGTAAGGATGAATGTTAAAGGCGTCGAAGTGATCCTTCGCTCCGTGTTTGTACATCCCTTCGAGGTACTCATACCCCTTGGCTACGCCCTCATGGTAGTCGAGCGCGCCGGCACCCAGAACGTAATCTGGATCCTCGCTTTTCATTGCGTTGTACCAGATTATCAGCCATTTGGTGTAGAGTTTGCGGGTGTTCTCGGCCTCGTGTCCGTTGCCGCAGCCGTCGTTGACCCAACTGCATCCGTTGGGCTCGTTCCAGAACTGGTAGTGCTTGATGCGGCCCTTGTACCGCTTCGCCACCTCCTTGCAGTAGCGGATGAACTGCTCCTTCTTGTCATCCGGCGGCGGGTAGCGGTAGCCGATGCCGGTCATGCCCTTGGGAGCTTCCGGCGGCAGGGCCCAGTCCGGCGTCAGGCCCATGTATGCGAACATGGGCAGCCCGCGGTTCTCGGCCTCGGCCACCTGGTGATCGACGTAGTCCCAATACCACTCGCCTTCCTTGGGCTCGACGTCATACCAGGGAATATTGACGGGCACGTTCGTCCCGCCCATGTTCTTGACCATCTGCATCGAGCGGCCGTCGTAGTTCCATTTGGTCTTGTCGCCCGGCCAGACCCACTGGGCCCAGATGATCCCGCAGCCGTACAGGTGGCGGGGCTGCGCGGCGAACCATGCCCTGTATTCCTCCTCGTTCCTGGGCAGCGGGCGGTCGCTCTTGGCCTGCCCCAGCACCAGCACGGGTGTCGCAAGCAACATCGATACAGACAACAACAGAGTCAGCCGTTTCATGACCATTTCCTGCGCGGTCGAGTCCCGCTGTCTTCACCTGGATGCACAGATGCACATCGTCTCCGCAGACGGGGAACATACTACCGTGCAGGATGCGATCGGTGCAATCGGCCGGAGGTCCGTCGCCTGCGGCGGGGTGCATCCCTGAAACGGTGGCACATGGATTGGCGGCCGCCACGGCAGGCCAGTGTCGAGGCCGCCACCGGGACCGAGACCTGCCGAGAACGACCAGGATCGTCGGCGGGTCTCATCCGCTGCGCGGATTTCGACCATGCCCTGCCTTCGAAACGCCACCGAAGACGGAATACACCCCCTGCAGCATCGGATCTGAAATCTGTAATCTCAGATCTGAAATCCTCGATCTGAGATTTGAGATCGGGCGATCTGGAATCCGCGACGCGGAGCCTGGGCCTCACATTCGGTGGGACATATAATTGAATACGAAGGATCATATAGAAAGTTTATGGCCAGATCATGCGAGGGCGTCGAGTCAGCTCAATCCGCCACGTCGAAGAAACGCCGCACGATTTCGCAGAACATCCGGATGCCGACGGGCAGGGCCTCATCATTGAAGTTGAAGCCTGGATTGTGCAGGTGCGGGTAGTCGCTCAGGTGGGCCGGGCGAATCCCCATCCGGAACATCGCCGCCGGCACTCGTTCGGCGTAGTACGCAAAGTCTTCCACCCCCATGCTCGGCATGTTCTCAATGACCATGTGATCGTGGCCGAACAAATCGCAGACCGCACCCTCGATGAGGGCCACCATCGTCGAGTCGTTGATCAACGGCGGATATCCCTGATGGATCTTAATTTCGGCGCGTCCGCCGTGTGCGGCCGCGGTCTGCTCGACGAGCCGCTTGAAGCATTCGTGGAGCTGCTCGCCGGTCGCCGGCTGGAGATAGCGCATGGTCCCGGCCATCTCAGCTTCGGGCGGAATCACGTTGTCGGCCGAACCGGCGCGGATTTGTCCTACCGATACGACGGCTGCATCGCGGGGGTCGACGACGCGGGACACGAGAGTCTGTAATGCCGTGATGATGTGTGCCGAGATGACGATCGGGTCGACGCTACGATGCGGGTAGGCACCGTGTCCGCCGACGCCGATCACTCTGATCGTAAACGGGCTGCTTGCGGCCGTGACCGTGCTTCGCGAGAAGGAGATCGTGCCCACGGGTTGTGAGGGCCACGCGTGCAGAGCCACGATTCCTTCAACCTTCGGCGATTCAAGGACCCCGTTCTCGCACAAGCGGCGACCTCCGCCCTCATCTTCTTCATCCGGCTGGAAAACGAACTTCACCTTGCCCGGAATGGCATCGGCGAGCTTCGACAGAACCATCGCGGTGCCGAGCAGCACGGCCGTATGTCCGTCGTGCCCGCATGCGTGCATCACGCCCGGCACCGTAGACTGGTACTCGACGCCTGTCTGCTCCTGAATCGGCAGCGCATCGATGTCTGCACGAATAGCGATGCATCGACCCGGTTTGTCCGCGTTCAATATCGCGATCACGTCCGTGCCGGTCAGCGCGGGCAGCACCTTGAGATTGGGCAGTTTTGCAAGGGTCGCCCGTATTTTTTCGCTGGTGCGATACTCGCGGCGTGACAGCTCCGGATGCGAATGCAAATCGCGACGAAAGGCCGTGAGATCCGGAATGATGGGTTCGATCAGGTTGACGACTTGTTTGAACATTGGCGATGCCGCTCCTGCCAGTGCGTGATCACGACGTCGACGCCGGCATGACGGTTAACCGGCATCGCAAGTCGATCCGGATCCTCCTTGGGGCGGCCCGTGGTTGCATTCGGTTCCGGGCCGAAGCCTAACGATAAGTGCGGATCACGCCGATGACAACTCCTTGAATGTTGACGTGATCGGCGTAGATCGGCTGATAGGCCGGATTGGCCGGTTGCAGGCGGATGCGGTTACTTTCCTTGTAGAACTTCTTGAGCGTGGCTTCCCCGTTGTCGAGCAAGGCTACCACTGTCTCACCGTTGCGAGCCGTGTTTCGTTGCTCGGCAATGACCAAGTCGCCGTCGCGGATTTGTTCATCGATCATGCTGTCGCCCCGGACGCGCAGCACAAACGCGCCGCTCCTGCTGGCGAACAGATCGTCGAGGCTGACGGTCTCAAGATTCTCCACCGCTTCTATGGGCGAGCCGGCCGCGATATGGCCTACCAGCGGCAGCGTGTACCGCGAGTCATCCGGAAACGCTGCCCGCCCATGCTCCGTAAGTTCCAAAGAGCGTGCCCTGTGTCTCGATCGGCGCAGGAGACCTTTTTTTTCGAGTCCGGTGACGTGTTCGAAGACGGTGACCTTGCTGACGCCCAACGTATCGGCCAGTTCCTGCAAAGTCGGGGAATAGCCATGCCTGTGTTGATAGTCGCGGATCATGGTTAGAATCTGCAACTGCTTGGGCGTCAGACGAGCAAACTTGTGCTGTGCCATATTCAGGCTCCGTGAGTTGCGGTTGCGCCAGTTCCAAGGGTCCGATGACCACAAGCGGCCACGCCGCCAGCCTGCGTGGTTCATCCATTTCTCCGGCCGTGTTCCACTGAATCGTCCCGGCATTCCTGGTCGCCAAGTCGAACCCTGCCAGCGCCAACTGGCGACCGGTCATTCGGCCTGGCTCGCCGATTACTCCCTCATGTTGCTCGGCCGGTGCTCCTCCCGAAGTCCGGCGTTTGCCGAACGTTGCCGTCACATCCGAGCCTTCCTTCGGATAGCAAGAGACACGTTCCAGCAGCGCTGACAGCTTCTGTCCCAACCAACCGGCTGGGAAATGGGTTCCTTTGATGCCCGGCCGAACCGGCCAAGCGGTACGGAATCTCCCGCCGGGCCCGAACACGCATACTGGCAGTTCACCACCTTGAGAATTCGCCATGCCAGCCGCCTCCTTACGGCACGGCCAACCATCCTAATCATGAGGAGCCTAGTCTCACGGCCAAGTCGAGTATCCTGCCTCGGGCCAGTCGCCTATCTGGCGGACGATGAGCTAGATGCTGTTTACTTTTTGTTTGGGAATAGAATACCCTAACCATCTCCAAACGTCAAATGTTTTTTCATTTTTCTTTTTCGGAAGTCCTCCAGGGCCTTGGTCTTCAGGCCAGCCCCCAACATATGCTCCCCGCCGTAGTCCGGAACCCCACTTAATGGACATATCGTGTCGTTCATAGCCAAAACGTGAACGGCCTATTGTCCCTTTTTTGCCGGCGACCGGGCCTGAAAATGCGCGTTTTTCCGGCTCTGCGGGGAGGCAAGGAGCAGAACGTCCGGCTTCAACGCAACGGCCGGCTTGAAATCGGACTGATTGGGTGCTAAAAGAAGGGCGTACAAGATGACTATGTCCGGGGGCTGAGACAATGCTTTCATTCACTCGCAAGACGCATTATGCGCTTATCGCGCTGACCCATTTAGCATCGCAGCCGACAGGATGCAGCAGTGCCAGGCAAATCTCGGCGGCTTACCGTTTGCCCCTGCCCCTGCTGATGAACCTGTTGAAGCAGTTGACGCAGCAGGAACTTGTTCGATCGGTCAGGGGTCCGCGAGGGGGATATACGCTCACGCTGCCTCCCGATAAGATCCGGTTGACGGACGTGGTCAGGGCCGTGGAGGGTCCGATTCATGTGACGCAGTGCGTTCCTGACAAGGCGGTGAACCCGGAAGAAGACGACGCAGATACGTGCGTTCGAATGGAGAGCTGTCCGATTCGGGCATCGTTGGAGCTGGTTCACAACAAGATGATAGGGTATCTCGACTCAATCACCTTGGCCGACATAATCGGCGGAGGGAAAGAGGCGTGTCATGGCCGCCAGCCGGTTGAAGAGAGCCACGGGGTGATATCGTGAAGTCCCTGATCTACCTGGACAACAACGCCACCACTCCGGTTGACCCGCGGGTACTCGAGGCGATGTTGCCCTATTTCCGGGAAAAGTTCGGCAACGCCGCCAGTCGCACGCACCAGTTCGGCTGGGAAGCGGAGAAAGCGGTCGACCTTGCCCGCGAGCAGGTGGCCGCTCTGATCAACGCGAGTGCCAAGGAGATCATATGGACCAGCGGGGCGACTGAGAGCAACAACATTGCGGTCAAAGGTGTGGCCCAGATGTACAAGGACAAAGGCCGCCACATCATCACACAGGTGACCGAGCATAAGGCCGTCCTCGATCCCGCGAAGTACTTGGAGACACAAGGTTTCGAGGTCACCTTTTTGCCGGTGGACCGGACCGGTCGTGTTGACGTGAACCAGTTTCGCGAGGCGATACGCGCGGACACGATTCTGGTGTCGATCATGATGGCGAACAACGAGATCGGTACGATCCAGCCGATCGCCGAAATCGGGGCGGTGTGCAAGGAAAAGGGGGTCATTTTTCACACGGACGCCACGCAGGCCTTTGGCAAGGTTCCGATCGACGTGAAAGCCATGGGCATTGATTTGCTGAGCTGTTCGGGCCACAAGGTTTACGGCCCGAAGGGGGTGGGGGCCCTATACGTCCGCCGTAAAGGCCCTCGCGTCCGTTGCGAGCCCATTCTGCATGGCGGAGGGCACGAGCGAGGCATGCGTTCCGGGACGCTGAATGTTCCGGGGATCGTCGGTTTCGGCAAGGCCGCGGAGATCGCGGGGCAGGAGATGCAGGCGGAGTCGGCCCGGCAGGCAAGGCTGCGGGATCGGTTGTGGGCCGGTTTGAGCGAGCACCTTGACGAGATTTACCGCAACGGGCACACGGTGCATTGCCTGCCGAATACGCTGAATGTCAGTTTCGCGTACGTCGAAGGCGAGGCGCTGATGATGGGGTTCAGTAACATCGCCGTGAGCAGCGGCTCGGCCTGTACCAGTGCGTCGCTGGAGCCGAGCTACGTGCTCAAGGCCCTTGAGGTGGCAGACGAGCTGGCGCACAGTTCCATTCGTTTCAGTCTCGGTCGGTTCAACACGGCGGCTGAGATCGAGCAGACCATTGACCAGGTGGCGGCCACAGTGCGCCGCCTGCGGGAAATGAGCCCCTTGTACGAGATGGCCAAGGAAGGGGTCGACATTAAGGGGGTTGACTGGAGCCGGATTTGAACGAAGCCTGGGGTGCCGGTCTGGTCGGCGCGGTCCCTGTGGAGTATTGGGATGGCATACAGCGATAAAGTGATCGATCACTACAACAATCCGCGGAACATCGGTTCCCTGGATAAGAACAACCCGCGTGTCGGGACGGGTATCGTGGGAGCTCCCGAGTGCGGCGACGTGATGAAACTGCAGATTCAGGTTGATGACGACGGCTGTATCGTCGATGCCAAGTTCAAAACCTTCGGCTGCGGCAGCGCGATCGCCAGCAGTTCGCTGGCGACCGAGTGGATCAAGGGCAAAACGCTCGATGAGGCGCTGGAGATCAAGAATACCGATATTGTTCGCGAACTGGCCTTGCCCCCGGTGAAGATTCATTGCAGCGTGCTGGCGGAGGACGCCATCCGGGCCGCGATTCAGGATCTCAAGCGGAAGCAGGCCAATGCTCCGGCGACAGCCGGAGCCCAGGTGGCGCGTGGTTGAGGTATGGACAGGGCATAGAATTTCCTGGGGCTTGCGGACGCGTGCGTGCGAAGGCAGATTGAATCGCCCCGGTTTTTTGAAATGGCATTCGACAGCGGAGGAACAAAACAGATGGCGTTGGCACTCACGGAACGAGCGGCACAGGAAGTCAAAGCGATCCTGCAACAGCAGAACCTATCGCCGGACAGCGTTTATCTTCGTTTAGGCGCCAAGGGCGGCGGATGCAGCGGGTTCACCTATGCGTTGGACCTGGTTGATACCAAGGGTGAGCTCGACCAGGAATACGTATCGCATGATATTCGGGTGATTTGTGACCCCAAGAGCCTGATCTACCTCGACGGCACCACCCTGGACTTCAAGGACGAGCTCATGGGGCGGGGGTTCGTATTTGACAACCCGAATGCATCGGGCACATGCAGTTGCGGCAACAGTTTCTGCACCTGACGGTACGGACCAATCGCCCGTCGGCGGCCTGACCAGGCACCGATTCGGATTGACCCTTCGTTGACGGGGGTTTCCGGCGTGAGCTCACAACCAACCACGAGCCGTCCGATTCGCTGTACCACGTGCTCCCAGCCGTTGGAATCGCCGATCTGTTGTACCAGTTGCGGGCAGCTCAACGCGGATCCGATCGGGCGGTGCAGCTACTTCGAGCTGTTTGGCCTGCCCGTTGATTTTGACATTGACGAGCAGAGCCTGCACCGGACGTACCTCTCTTTGACCCGGTCCGTCCATCCCGACGTCGCCGGGCACGCGTCGCAGGAGAAGCGGCACGACGCCTTAGCGATCAGCTCTGAGATGAACCGGGCATACCTGACGCTTCGTGACCCGGTTCTGCGGGCGGAGTACCTGCTGAGCCTTGTCGGCGAGCCGGGCACTTCTGAGGATCGAGCGGTGTCGCCGGACCTGCTCGGAGAGGTCATGACGATTCGCGAGGAGATCGAAGAAGCGCGCCAGGCCGGCGACCAGGCGAGCCTGGAAGATCTGAAGCAGCAAGTGGCGGCAAAGCAGCAAGCCTGCATGGAATCGATCGTCTCGCTTGCCCGCGCGCTTGTCGAGAAGCCCGATGCCCGCCGTGCGCTCCGCCGGCAGCTCAATGCGATCAAGTACTGGAACAACCTGATGGACCGCCTGTTGCCGGGGAGCGATGGGGTCTGACGGAGAGGTTATGAGCGACAATCGCGACGTCATCGTCGGTATCGATCTGGGGACGACCAATTCACTGGTGGCGGTCTTCGATGAGGCCGGGCCGCGGGTGATTCGCGACGAAATGGGGGAAAGCCGGGTTCCGTCGGTGCTGGCATTCTCGGCGGAAGGCCGGGTCACGATCGGCTGGGAGGCAAAAGCCCACGCCGTCGAAAACCCCACCAGCACGGTTTTTTCGATCAAGCGGTTGATGGGTCGAGGCTACGAGGAGCTGGCGGCCAGCGGCGAACTCGGCCATCTGCCATACCAGGTCGTCAAGCGGGTGACCGACAGCAGCAGCCGCGACATAGCGGCGGTCAATGTGAATGGTCGCCTGATGACGCCTCCCGAGATCAGTGCTCTCATTCTTCGCGAGCTGAAACGCCGCGCCGAGGCCCACCTGGGTCGGCCGGTCAGCAGGGCGGTCATTACGGTGCCGGCTTACTTTGATGATGCTCAACGGCAGGCCACGCGTGATGCCGGCCGGATTGCCGGACTGGAGGTGGTCCGGATCGTCAATGAACCGACTGCCGCGGCTCTGGCCTATGGTCTTGGTCTGCGGGGGCAGATGGACCGAATCAAGGCCGCCGGCTCGATGTTGACGCTGGCCGGTCAGTGTCCGACCAGCCGCGACGGCGCGGATGCGGAGGCACAGGGCAGGTGTAGCAAGCCGGGGGGCGGCGAATCGCTCATTGCGGTGTACGACCTTGGCGGCGGGACCTTTGACATCTCGATCCTGCGGCTCATGGACGGCGTCTTCGAGGTGCAGAGCACTCACGGTAACACGCGTCTTGGCGGCGACGACTTCGATCGGGAGATCATCGGGCTCGTTCAGCGGGAGGTGGGGGAGCAGTTCGGACTGGAGATCAACTCGCCTGCGATCCGCCAGGCCCTGCGAAACTTCGCTGAGAGCGTCAAGATGAGGCTGAGCTGCGACGAGACGGCCACCATCGAGATCGACTTGGGCCAAGGCCGCCGGTATCGCCGGAGTATCAGCCGCAGCGAGTTTGAGGCGATGATCGAGCCGTGGATCGCCAAAACGCTTGAATCCTGCCGGCGCGCGCTGGCGGACGCGAAGGTCAAGGCCGCCGAGGTGGACCAAGTGATCCTGGTCGGCGGAAGCACGCGGATTCCGCTGGTTCGCCGGCGCGTGGAGGAATTGTTCGGCCGTCGTCCGTACACCGCTCTGAATCCTGACGAAGTTGTCGCCCTTGGTGCCGCCGTGCAGGCGGCGATTCTGGCCGGCGAGCAGCGAGATGCCCTACTGCTCGACGTAATTCCGTTGTCGCTGGGCATTGAGACGATGGGCGGAGCGATGGGCAAGCTGATTCTCCGCAACACCCGCATCCCCTGCCAGGCCACGGAGCGGTTCAGCACCTTCGTCGACGGCCAGACCAACGTTAAGATCAATGTCCTGCAGGGCGAGCGGGAAATGGCGAAGGACTGCCGCTCGCTCGGCGAATTCGAACTTCGCGGGATACCGCCGATGCCGGCCGGCCTGCCCAAGATCCTGGTCACGTTTCTGATCGACGAAAACGGGATTCTGAACGTTTCGGCCCGCGAGGAACGAAGCGGCACCGAAGCGAGCATCCAGATTGTGCCGACCTACGGGCTGACCTCCGACGAGGTCAAGCGGATGGAGATGGAGTCCTACGAGCACGCTCGCGAGGATATGACCGCTCATCGGCTTATCGACTTGCGAAACCAGATCGAGTTCGACACTCACAAGACCGAGCAAATGCTCGCGAAGGTCGGCGACCGGCTTTTGCCCGACGAGCGGCAGAAGATCGAAACCGCGATGGCCGAGTTGAAGGCTCTTGCCGCGGCGAACGGCACCGATGCGGACGCTTTACACAAAGCCTTGATCGAGTTTGACCGTAAGACGGTTCGGCTCGCGGAGTTGGCCATCACCGAGACGCTCCGTGAGACGGATCGGACCGGTGTCTCGGCCCCTCGTCACTGAACGGAGAACCATCGCCGATGGATGCCAAGAATCCCCGTTTGACCGATGCGGCCCAACGTCGCCCCTTGCGGAAGTATCGGATCACCTTCTTGCCATCCGGCAGGACGGTCGAGGTTGACCCGGGCGAGACCGACCATGCGGCTGACGGCCTGCCTTGGAGCATTCTGGATATCGGGCTGCGTCATGGTGTCGAGATTGATCATGCTTGCGGCGGGGTGTGTGCTTGTGCGACCTGCCATGTGATCGTTCGCCAGGGTCTTGGATCGTGCGGCGACCCTGAGGAGGAGGAGGAAGACCGGCTGGACAACGCGTACGGCTTGACTCCTCAATCGCGTCTGGCCTGCGTCTGCGTGCCTGATGGCAGCAGTGATGTTGTGGTCGAAATTCCGGCCTGGAACCGCAATCGAGTCGGCGAGAGTCGCTGATTCGATCGCCATCCGGGATCAAAGTGTGGGATAGGCATGTTGCCGGTCCAGGCGGGGTCGCCAGGGTGTACTATTCTCTTGAATGGAAGGTTGGAATATGCCCCCCTTGAAGTGGACCGACGCAGAGGATATCGGCATTCGCCTCTTCGAGAAGTATCCCAACGAAGATCCTTTGGCCGTGCGATTCACTGATCTGCACAAGCGGGTCTGCGAGCTCGAAGGCTTTGGCGATGATCCCAAGGCCTCAAACGAGGCCCACCTTGAGGCCATACAGATGGCCTGGCTTGAGGAGTACCGCGACGGGAAGGAATGACGTTTGCCGTTCGGGGGCTCGCAGCAATGGTTTCCTGCCCGTCCGAAAACCGAGTGCGTCGTGCGTCGCACGCGAGACGCGGAGCTTCACATCTTCATTTTGTGATTTGCCGGCCGGCACACTTTGGGCAACCGCCTTCCCGTCCTACGTCCTGGGTAACGGCGTACCACTCGCCGCACTGCTCGCATCGGCCGGCGATCCGGGCCGAGAACTTGCCGCATTTCTCGCAGCGGAATCCTTGCCCGTTCGGATCGCGAGGATAGGTGCGGACCTGCTTGCGCGGGATGGTGAAATACCGGCCGCACTCGGCTGAGGTGCATTTCAAATGAAATCCGTCAGCTTGCGCAGGTACGGCAGCGGAGACCTTGATGTATGTATAAAGGCCGGCTGCCACGATGAAGGCGCCCAGCCCGGCATAGATGAGGATTCTTTTCAAATCGTCACCTTCTCGACCGATGGTCCAAGTCCGTTTTCACCGCTCTTCAGGCGGAACGTTGGCGATGGGGAACTTGTACTTGTCGCCCCAATCGTCATAGTGTGCTCTGTAGTCGTTGTTCCACTTCTTCCGCATCCCGATGGTCCCTTCCACCAGCCTCGATTGCAGAAGCCATTCACTATGGCCGTCGGCGAAGACGATGCAGGCGCCCTTCAAATGCCGGTCTCCCGGCCACTCCAGCCCGTTGTCATCGATGGGATCGATCGCCGTGTCCCAGATGCCGCTTTTGGCTTTTGGGTTAGGGCTGCCCGAGTCGCTGTCACCGAGGGCGATCATGTCGGACGGGCGTTTCACTCGCTCGACTCGCACCTCGCCCTCGTAAGGGTGATTGATGTGGCCGCCGAGGCCGTAATTGTAGACCGGCGGATTCCGGCCGATGGTTTCGGCGACGCCCCAGTCGTTGTAGCCGTAGGCGAAGGTTGCCTGCTCCTCAGGCTGGGCGGCGGCGATATCGCGGTAGATTCGATCGATGCCGTTCCAATGGGTGTCAGCGGGGGCCGACGGGCACCAGAATATCTCAGGCTGTCTCATGAACCGGTTGAGCCGAACCGGCCAGAGAATATCGCTGCGTCCGTATGTGAGATGGTGCCCGGGATAGTGCCGGTGCTCAAGCGTGTACATGTGCAGGGCGATGCCCATCTGGTGCGTATTTGCCCCGCACTGCGTCCGCTTGGCAAGTTCGCGGGCCCGGGCCAGGGACGGCAGCAGAATCGCGATCAGCAGAGCGATGATTGCCACCACGACCAAGACTTCGATCAGGGTGAAACCGTGTTGACGACCGCGCAGGAATCGAAAGCCGCCGATGCTCATCATCGGCCTCCTCGAAACGGATCACAGTCCGGCTGCCAGCGTTCTATCGGCGCGGTGTTTATCATACCATTCAACTCGGTGGGACCCAATACCCTGGAATAAAGAACGTGATAGGGGCGGGGCCTCGAGAGAGCGGGGGCGGCGTGGCCATCTGTTACGGAAGCCGGTCCCAGTGTGGTTTTGGCAGGGACTCTTGTTCTTTGAGTGCCTGTTCTGTCGATATTCTCTGGACCGATGTCGAAGGTTCTACAGTCAGCCAAGCTGATCAGCGTACTGACGCTGGTTTCGCGCATTCTGGGGTTAGTGCGGGATATCGTCTGCGCCCACGCGTTCGGCACGGAGGTGGTGTGGTCGGCTTTCCGGATGGGTTTCCAGATTCCTAATCTTTTCCGGCGGCTGTTTGGGGAGGGAGCGCTGTCGGCGGCGAGCATCCCGGTGCTGACCGAGACGCTGGCACGGGACAGCAAGGGGGCAACGGATGTTCTGGCGGGACGGCTGCTGGGCCTTCAGCTCGCGGTGCTGGCCGGCCTGTGTATCATCGGCGAGTGCGTTGTCGCCGGTCTGTACTGGGTTTACGGCGGCGACTCAGACAACGCCCTAACATTTGCCCTGACCGGCCTGATGCTCCCTTACATGATTTTCATCTGCACCGCCGCCGTGCTTGGCGGGGTGCAGAACGTCTTTGGTCGGTTTGCATCCCCGGCGGCGGCACCGATCATCCTGAACATCTTCATGATTGCCGCGGCATGGTTGGCTCCGCGAGTGGTGCCAGGCGGCATGCGGCGCCAGATCGTGCTGCTGGCGGCGGCCGTGGTCGTTTCGGGGATCTTTCAACTGGCATGGCAATGGCTGTCGGCCAGGCAGTGCGGGTTGCGTTTGCCTTTGCGGATCAACACGCGGGACCCAAACATTCGCCGGATTTGCGTGACGATGCTGCCCATGATGGGCGGTCTGGCGGTGGTTCCGATCAGCAGCTTGTTGGACAACCTGATCGCCTACTGGTTCGTTCCCGAGCGTGTGGGGCCGGCGATCCTGGGCTATGCCCAGGAGTTGTACCAGTTCCCGCTGGGGGTTTTTGCGATCGCGATGGCGACGGCGATCTTTCCGACGCTGGCGAAGCACGTGGCGGACAATGACATTCCGGGCATGAAGGCCACGCTGGCTCGCGGGATTCGCGTGGTCGAGTTTGAGGCTTTGCCGTGCATGGTGGGTCTGATTCTGGTGCGGGATCCGCTTGTGCGGACGCTATTCGAGCGAGGGCAATTCGCAGAGAACCCGGATTCGGCGCCGCGTGTAGCATTTGCCCTGTACATGTATGCCTTGGGTATCATTGCCTATGGGGTTAATCACCTACTGGTGCGCACCTTCTACGCCATGCACGATGCCAAGACGCCGTTGCGGGTGTCGGTGATCAACGTGGTGATCAACTTTGCCGTCAATCTGGTCCTGGTTCAGACAGCTTTGCGGGAAGCCGCCATGGGGCTGTCGACCTCGGTGTGTGCGATGGGCCAAGTGGTCGCACTCTCTGTGCTGCTGAGACGGCGGATCGGTCCGCTTGCCTGGGGCGAGATCGGACGAAGCGTTACTCGAAGCGCGGCCGCGACCGTGATCATGGCCTTGACAGTACTGGTGGTCGACCACTATGTCGACGGCAGCCTGAGGCCGCTTTACCGTTTGGTGATTCTGGTCTGCACAGGCGGGATCGCTTACCTCGGCGCGGCGTTCGTCCTGGGATGCCAGGAGATGCGGGAGATGCTGCGGAAGTAGTGATCAGTGATCGGTCGTCAGTTTTCAGTCAAACCCTCGGAGCACACTGTCCGACTGACAACTGATCACTGAGCACTGACGACTCTCCTACTTCGGTCTTCTCGCCTTGGTTGTTCTCCTGCCGCTTTCTTCGCGAGTCATTTCCTCGTGGTTGATCAGGGAGTATTCGATGCCGTCAACCAGCGCGATCCAGGACGCCTCAATGATGTTTTCGCTGACACCGACCGTGCCGTATATTTCGTGGGTTACTTCGTTGCGGAATTCGATGGTGACGCGCACGCGAGCCGCTGTGGCGGCTTTCGCGTTGATGACGCGCACCTTGTAGTCGATCAGCCGCACCTGGTCGACCTCGGGATAATGAGGCCGGAGAGCTTTCATGAGGGCGTTGGCCATGGCATCGACCGGGCCGTGACCGCCCGAGACGTGATGTTCGAGGGTCCCGTTGATCCTGAGTCTGACGATGACCTCGGTGTCGGGCTCGTGGAATTGGGGTGATTTCAGGGCCACTGCCCGCCAGTGGTCCAGTTGCCAGAACGGGTGATAGAGTCCCAGTTCTTTACGGCAGAGCAGCTCGAAGCTGGCCTCGGCCGACTCGTATACGTAACCCTGTTCCTCATACTCCTGGAGTCGCTTGAGCAACCGACGCTGAAGGGCCTTGTCGTGGGCGACATCGAGTTTTCGCCCGATCTTCTCGGCAACACCGCTGGCCCCGCTGAGTTCACTGATCAGTACCCGCCGTTCGTTGCCCACCAGCATGGGGTCGATGTGCTCATAGCTGCGGCTGACCCGGCGGATGGCGTGGACGTGCATTCCTCCCTTATGGGCGAAGGCGAACGGGCCGACATAGGGCTGGTTGTCGGGCGGCACCAGGTTGAGCACCTCGTAGACGTACCGGCTGACCTCAGTGAGCCGTTTAAGGCCGTCGTCGTGCAGGACGGCTTTGTTCATCTTGATTCTGAGATTGGCCACGACGGTGGTCAGGTCGACGTTTCCGCATCGCTCGCCGATGCCGTTGATGGTTCCCTGGGCGTGGACGGCGCCGTGCTGGATTGCCGTGAGGGTGTTGGCGACCGCCAGGCCGGCGTCGTTGTGCGTGTGAATGCCGAGCTTTGCGCGGAGGTGTGGTCGGATGGCGTCAACGGCCTTGGCGATCTGTTCCGGCAGGCTTCCGCCGTTCGTGTCGCACAATACCAGGCATGAAGCCCCCGCCTCCTGTGCGGCGAGCAGAGTCTTGAGTGCATAGTCGGGGTTATCCGCCCACCCGTCGAAGAAATGCTCCGCGTCGTAGAGAACCTCACGACCTTGCCGAGTGAGAAAAGCCACGGACTCGGTGATCATATCGAGGTTTTCCTGCTCGCTGACCTGGAGCACGTCACGAACCTGCATATCCCATGTCTTGCCAACAACGGTGATGACGGGCGCCTCGGAGTCGAGGAGGGCCTTGAGCCCCTCGTCCTTGTCGGCTTTCGTGCCGCGGCGGCGGGTCATTCCGAATGCCGTCACCTTGGCGTGCGACAACTTGAGTCGTCGAACCTCCTGGAAGAACGCCGCATCCCGTGCGTTGCTGAGGGGGTAGCCGCCTTCGATGTAATCGACGCCAAGGCTGTCGAGCTTCGTGGCGATCATGAGCTTGTCGTTCAGGCTCAGACTCACGTTATGGCTCTGCGTGCCGTCGCGGAGCGTCGTGTCGTAGATCTCGATGCGTTGTCGGGGTGTGGACATATGGTCTCTCGTCTGTTTGGTGTCTGCTTTCTTGGTCGAGCTTTTGCCCGATGCCGTGCGTGTCAGACCATTAGACTATTCGACTGTCAGGCTGTTAGACTGTTAGGAAGAATCACGCAGGTGCTCCGCTGCTTCAGCGGAGGAGTGGTGAATTCACTGCTGGCAGCATCCTAAAGGTCTAACGGCCGAACAGTCCAAGGCGGACCGCCTTTTTGCGGACCGCAACCCAAGCGCTCTGCGATCCAGAAACATGCGCGCAAGCCGCACACATATCCGGCCATAAGGTTCTAATAGCCTAGCGGCCTAACAAAAAGCCCTGCCTCACCGGGCAGGGCTGTCATGATCGCGTTCGCCTCACGCGGCCCTACCCGGGTTCTCCTCGAATAATGCCGATGATACGGCCGATCCGCATCGCTGCGGTATGCCGGCGGGCAAGGCAATAAGACTCGGCCATTCTGTTCGACATAACTTTATGCTAGCATCGGGGCCAGTCGTTGGCAAGGGCCCCGTTGTGGGAGTGCGGCCGGGTGGGTTACAATTCTTGCGGCTTGTTGTGCGTCCTGAGATCCCGGTGTGGGACCGGCATCTTGCCGGTCCGATGGTCGACTGGAAGCCCGTCCCATACTTTTTCAGGACACTTTCAGTCTGTTGGTCATCTGTCCCAGGAAATCGTCCTATGTCGCAACGCAAACCCGCTCGTGCCGTGTTTCCGGGAGCCTTCGATCCCATCACTCATGGTCATCTCGACGTCATCAAGCGGGCGCGGGAGTTTGTCGACGAGTTGATTGTCGCCGTCGGCCATAACCCCGAGAAGAGAGAGCTATTTACAGCTCAGGAGCGGGTCGACATGCTTAACGAACTGGTTGGCGATCTCCCGCGGGTTCGGGTGGAGGCCTACGAGGGGCTGACGGCCGAGTTCGTGCGGCGGGTGGGTGCCCAGATGATCATCCGTGGCATCCGCGACAACGTCGACTTGCACTACGAGCTTCAGCAGGCCAACATCAACATGGCGGTGGGGGGGGTGGAGACGATCTTCCTGCTCACCCGCGACCAATTTGCCTTGGTTTCCAGCACTTACATCAAGCAGATTGTCGAACTGGGTTGCACGGATCTGGAAAGGCTTTCGCGGCTGGTTCCGCCGAATGTGGCCGAGCGGTTGCGGCTGAAGCACGGTTCGCAATGAGACACGAAGGGGTAGGGAGCGCCCCGGCGGACCATCATTCGGACGATTTGAAATCTGGCAATCTCAGATCTCAAATCAGGCGATGCGCGAGCGGGGTGCTCGATCTCGGGTGAGTCAGCAATTACATTGCGGAATGCTGTTCGGAGGCAATCGGTGCGAGGTTTCCTGGAATGCGGCTCCTGGAACCGCTGGCTGAGCTTCGAGATCGACTCCGGGGTTATCCTCCCTGGGTGCTTGTGCTTGCCGCTCCGTTGTATCCACTGGTGTTCTTCGGCTGCTTGATATGTCTTCCGTTGCTTCTGCCGAACTGGATTCTCGGTCCGCTTCTTGGTCCTCTTGTTGCCCCGATCGGCCGTTCCCGTGCAGTGCAATGGCTCTCGACCAAGAAGGTCGAGGACTTCCCCGTGTATGTCGCTGAGTTGGCAGGACTCTTTCATTGGGATGTGGCGAGAGCGGCCGATCTGTTGCAGCGAATTCGTGTGGTCAGACGAATTCTGTTGCTGATCATCGGTGGACAGTGGGTAGCCCTTCTTGCCACTGGAGTCATCGTCGGAGTCTCATTCGCGTTGCGCGAGCCTCCGGACTTGGTTGGCCTTGCCGTGATAGCTTGCGGCGCAATCCTTGTGGTGTCGACGGTCTTCTCGGCATCGGGCCTGAGCTACTACCACGGGCTGTACAAGTCATGGCAGACTCTCCAAACCGCTCTTTGCGGCCAATGTGGGTATATCCGTGAGCATGTGCAGAGCCTCAGGTGCCCGGAATGTGGAACCGGCGAGCCTGCCGTTCCTCCCGGGCGCGCACCCAGGTGTCGCGATGTCTGGTCGCCGCTGGTCAACAAGTGGACCACGGGCCTGCCGCTCAGCCTGCTCTGCTGCATGTTCTTGTTTGACCGCCTCGTTCTAGACGCATGCCTGAGCGCCAAAACACATGGTTGGGTGGTCCTCATGATGACTGGATCAGCCGCAGGCGTGATTCTGTGGGTGCTCTGGGTCTTCTGGTTTCGGTGGAAAAGAGCGTGGTCCCGGAGCCCAGGCGACAAACGAGGAGCATGCGTGGAAAGCGACGGTACCGGGTGGTAGGGCAGTATCGAGCGCAGCGAGACCTGCCATTCCTCCCTCTGTCCTTGGCTACGGTTGTCTGTTGTCGAGGTTATCCCGGTCGGGGATGGTTGCGGCAGGTCTGCGCGGCCTTTGGCCGCTGCGGCCGTGCCCTACGTGATCTGGCGGCTGCGAACATGTCCTACGGGGATGGTTGCGGCAGGTCTGCGCGGCCTTTGGCCGCTCCGACCGTGCCCT